>NZ_FJND01000024.1:0-27913 GCF_900067165.1 Trichococcus sp. ES5 | reverse complement strand
GTGGTCTGGCATGATCTCCATTTCCTGAATTTCGACGGATAGACCGGTGCACGTTTCTACAATGAGCTCCTTTAAGCGTGCCGCTACTGGTCCGACAAGGACCTTTCGCCGATATTTTGGACACCAGACAACATGGTAGGTACAAGAATAAGTGATGTTATGATTTGATTTATATTTTTTATTTTCCATACATTGATTATACAGCGAATTCCCACATAACACAACTGAGTGCACGTCTTATATCCCCATAGCTAAAGCAAGGGGCTTTACGACGCTCTTTCGGTAACGTTCATACATCTTTGTGCGCATCGTTCCGTTTGTCGCCGCCGCTTAGACTTGCTTATCGTAGTTCAAGCGTGCCAGCAAAAACAGACGGTGCATCCATTTTGGCAGATTGAGGAAGCGTTTGTCTTTGTCGAGTTGGGCGATTTGCTCCAAGTCAGCGGATGATAGTTCAAAATCAAAAATAGCCAGATTACTGTCTATGTGAGTTGGATTTTTAGAGCCTGGAATGACAATATTTCCTGTTTGGACATGCCAATGCAAGATGATTTGCACAACAGATTTATTGTACTTACTTGCCAATTCTGCAAAGATGGGTTCGGCAAGCAAGTCTTTGTCAGCTGAGCCAAGGGGGTACCAAGCTTCAAGCGCAATATTGTCCTTAGCAAGTTTTACTTTCAACTCTTTTTGTTGGAAATAAGGGTGGCATTCCACCTGCACAACAGCAGGTTTGATCGTTCCTTCAGCCAGCACCTTATCCAATTCAAGTCCTGTAAAGTTAGACAGACCAATTGATTTAATCTTGCCCGTTTTTACTGCCTCTTCCATAGCTCTCCAAGCGCCTAGATAATCGCCTGTTGGTTGATGCAACAGCATGAGATCAATGTAATCGATGCCCAACCGCTTCAGGGTATCCTCAATGGCTTGCTTCGCTTTTGCATATTTATATTCTGTCGGCCAGATTTTTGAGGTCAGAAAAATCTCACTTCGATCGATGCCGGATTTTTTGATGGCTCGTCCAACAGCTTTTTCATTCAGATAAATATTTGCCGTATCAATCAATTGATACCCGTTTTTCAGGGCGTGTTCCACGGAACGTTCTGCATCTGCGGGACGGATCCGATAAGTCCCGATCCCAAGGGTTGGCATAATCGCATTATTATTTAAAGTTGTATATCGCATTGTTTCCTCCTTATTTAGTAAAAGCGCCGCTATTTTTCCAAAAAATAGCGGGAGCATATTGTAACTGTATTCTTGAAAGTAAAAATTGGTCTTTTGCGCATCTCCTCCATATAGTGTAACACTTTCACACTAATAACTAGCATTGGGAGTCCATCCGAGCTGGTCACATTCTGTGCGTATCCAAATTAATTACTATCCGTATATAGGTTTCGGAAGCTAATTCCAGCTGTCTTCAGTCTTTATGAAGACTTCCGAGGACAAAAGGATTTTGTACTTCATTTCCACGGATTTGTTCAGAAATGCATTGGATAGCGCATGTTCTCATATTACCTCCTCTACCATCAATAAGTGTAATCAGGCTCCAAAAGTTGCATGTGATCTCCCCATCTCTGTAAGAAGAGACCCCAGCAGCGATGAGGTCCAACCTATAAAAGGGGAACGGTGACAAGTGATTGGAAGCTGAATCTCGAGGCGAAGATGATTTATTCTTACATCGCTGCATGTATTGGAGCGATCTACACGCGGTTACAGCTCAATTGCCTTCTAGAGCTGGCAAGTAACGATTATCACTATGAGCGTCTAATGCTGTACCGAGAATTTAGATATAGGGAAAGTTTAATGAATAAAAATTCAAACTAATGTTTGACAGCGCTTTCTTTATCGGTATAATAGGTATTAGGCAATATGTAACGCATTTTCTAGAGATGTATTATATATTTGCCAAAAATTAGCTTGGGGGATTGAAAATGAACGAAGAAGTGGAACTATCGGAACACAGTCCGGAACAGTTGGTGGCACTGATCCAACAAGGGCACTCTATGCATTTTGAAGAACTATTCTATAGGTTTTTACCACTAGTAAAGAAGTTCAACAGAGCCTACTACTTGAAGTCTTTGGAACAAGATGACTTCTGGCAAGAGGCTCGGATGGTATTGCACAAGGCTGTTCAATCTTATGTGCCTGAGAAAGGCCTACAATTTGCAAGTTTCTACAAATTAACCCTGAAGCATCACATTTTCAGCTTGATCAGGAAAGAGAGTGCAGTCAAGAGAAGGATCGACAAAGGCGCGGTATCTTTGGATGCGATCCTGGAAAATCAGTACAGTAACCATACGGAACATTCGTTTGAAGGTGTTGTGTCGATGAGCTTCTCTCCTGAGGAAATTGTTATGGTGAAGGAAAGTGCATCGGGTTACTTCGAAAGTCTTTCTGATTTCGAACAAGCTGTGTTCATCCGTTTTCTCAATGGATCGGATTTCCTGAGCATCGCGGATGAATTGGATTGCGAGGTGACATCCATCAAGAACGCTTATGATAGATGCCACCGAAAAATGAAGCGTTTGTTGGAATGATATCCAAATAATGCGGGGCCGTCTCCCTTTGGAGGCGGTCTTTTCTTCGTGGCAAGCAGCAGTGGAGCGAAGAAAGGACCGGGCTGCTAGACGGAGGACAGCGCTCGGGTGAGTGCGTAGCTCCGGGCAGTGGTCGCTCGTCGGAGGACAGAGGTAACTTTCAACCTCAACTCCGGAGAGGCCGAGCCTATCGGAGAACGAAGAGGAAATGTTGGACGAACTGCGGCGAAGCTTCCGTTCGCCGGAGGAGAGGAAGAACGGGGCTGGCTCTTTGTGAGGCATTCCTGTTTTTTTCTTTTAGTAAATATAGGTCCTTATATAAATTGAGTTAAATTGTATTCGTTTTTCCTCCTATAGGCGTATACTAAAGAAAACACTTGAGGAGTGGGGAACATGGAAACAGAACGCCAAATCCGTGAATTGGAAAAAGCGATGAATACGACAGACAACCGCCGGTTGTACGAGCGTTGCCTGGCAGTCAAGTTGGTTCTTGAAGGCCACACCCGGAAAGAAGCCGGGCACACCATCGGCCGCGACGAGCATACTGTCAGCCACTATGTGAAAAATTACTGCCATAATGGAATCCAAGGTTTAGTCTCCAAAAAACAAAGCGGACGACCTTCACGGCTGACAGATGAACAGGAAGCGGAACTGGTCCAAATCGTCGCCTACCACACTCCGGAGGAAGTAGGTTTCAAATCCCGTGCCAATTGGACATTGGCGATTGTGTGTGACCTGATTCTCCGGGAATGGGGTTATGGATATACGCAAAAAGGCGTGGCGGACCTCCTTCACCGGCTAGGACTAAGCTGGACCCGTCCGACGTATACCCTCAAAAAAGCGGATTCCAAGAAACAACAGGTATTTTTGGAAGAAACCTTCCCGAGCCTAAAAAAAAATTGCTGAATAGCGATATTGACCACCTCCTATTCGAGGACGAAACCATGATCCGGGATTACCAAGCCATTGGCTGCACCTGGTTTCTCCGCGGCCACCAGCGAAAAATCCCCACTTATGGACAACACAAAGGGGTAAAATTGATAGGCACCTTGGATTATGAAACCGGTCGGACCATTTGTACAGAAGAAGGGGTATACGACGCAGCGGCCTTCCTCCGTTTTCTGGAGCGGACGTTGCGGGAATACCCCACCGGAAAAATCGTGATGGTATTGGATAATGCCCGTATCCACCACGCCAAGCTGATCCAGTCTTTTCTTGAAGAAAACGCTAGGCGCCTGGCACTCATCTTCCTCCCTCCCTACAGCCCTCAGTTGAACCTAATGGAAGGCGTTTGGAAGTGGCTCAAGGGATCGGTCATCAACAATGTTTTTTTTGACCACGTCCAGAAAATCAAACAGTCGGTCCGCGGTTTCTTAGCCTATGTAAACGAGCGCCCCCTTGAGGTGATTGACCGACTGTGCGTGCGGATGTAAAGTATTTAATTCAACCTATATAGTTCATTTCTTTGCCTCAATTGTGCTACACTTTAAGTACGAATTTTAATAAGCAAGGATAGGACTATGAATAAAAATAAACGTTTGATCTATATTTCATTATTGGCTGCGCAGGGTGTGGTGATTACGATGCTGGAGCGGGCGATTCCGTTTCCTTTCGCGTTTGCGCCGGGTGCGAAGCTTGGGTTGGCGAACATCATCACCTTGTTGGCGATTTTTACGCTGCCTTATAAGGACAGTCTGAAGGTCGTGTGGATGCGGTTGTTGATCTCGACGTTGTTGGGCGGGACGTTATCGACCTTCCTGTACAGTTTTGCGGGGGCCTTTTTGAGTTATGGCGGGATGCTTTTGGTCCGGCTTTTGGGACCGAAGCGGGTCAGCATGATCGGCATCAGCGCGGCCGGGGGGATTCTGCATAATGTCGGCCAGCTGGCGATGGCGAGTTTGATTGCGCAATCGTTCAGTGTCATGCTCTACTTGCCGATCCTTTCCATCACTGGCATCTTCTCTGGGATCGCGGTCGGAGTGGCGGCGAACTATTTGTTGGAACACGTTTCGACGATCCGTCAGTTCCAATTGGAGGAGTCCTCTAAAAGTAAATTGACGAAAGCGTGGTATGAGGCTTCACTGGTCTACCGGGAAGAGAAACACTAGCGTTTTATTGCGGGAACCTCTCCAATGCGAAAGGTTTTAAGCCGACTCGTGAGGAAGAAAACAAAGTGAAAAAGATGAAAAAATGCTCGTAGAAGAACTTTTTCATACTACTTCCAGGTTTTGCATGGACAATTATTCACAAATACACTATACTTATAAATGTGGTTATTTTAAATAAGTGATTAGGCACAGTGATGCGCTGAACATAGATAAAAAGGAGACTACCTAATGAGTAAAAAGAATATTGTGGTTGTGGGAGCAGGTTTCGCCGGTGTGGCCGCCGCGAAGAAATTGTCCCGACATTTCAAGAAAAATCCGGATGTCCTGATCACCTTGATCGACAAACATTCCTACCAGACATACATGACCGAGTTGCATGAGGTGGCAGCGGGGCGTGTGCAGCCCGATGCAATCCAATACGATCTGCAACGACTGTTCAGCCGTAGCAGAAACGTGGATATCATTACGGATGAAGTGACCCATGTGGACCGTGAAGCGAAAGTGGTCACGACCAGCAGCCATAGCTTCAAATATGACTACCTGATCTTGGCAATGGGTGGCGAGCCGAATACATTCAACGTACCAGGTGTCGACGAGCATGCCTTCACGATGTGGTCTTGGGAAGATGCGAACAAAATTCGCCGCCACATCAAAGATACAGTCGAAGCGGCAGCGAAGGAACATGATGACGCGAAGCGCAAAGCCATGTTGACTGCTGTAGTCAGTGGTGCCGGCTTCACCGGTGTCGAATTGGTTGGCGAACTGATGGAATGGAAAGACAAACTGGCTAAAGACAATAAGCTGGATCCGGCTGAGTTCAGTCTTTATTTAGTGGAAGCCGCACCACAGATTTTAGGTGTCGTTACCGAAAAGGAACAACAAAAAGCCGAAAAATACATGCTGAAAAAAGGCATCCAGATCATCAAAGGCAATGGAGTCGCCAACGTCAAGAAGGACAGCGTCGAGTTGTCTGACGGAACGGTCATTCCGACACACACGTTGATTTGGACGGCAGGGGTAAAAGCGAACTCTGATGCAGCAGCTTACGGCATCGAGCAAGCAAGAGCGGGTCGTTTGGTAGCCAATAAATACATGGAAGCGAAAGATTCCGATGGTGTTTACTTGGCGGGGGACTTGGTTTACTACGAAGAGCCTGACAAAAACAACGCACCAGTACCGCAAATCGTGCAATCCGCCGAACAAACGGGACACACAGCGGCCGCCAACATCATCGCCTCTATCGAAGGAACAGAGAAACACGAACACAAAGGCACATACCAAGGTTTCATGATTTCGATCGGTTCCCGTTATGGCGTTGCCTACTTGATGGACAAAATCCATTTGAGCGGCTTCATAGCGATGCTCGTGAAGCATATGGTGAACTTGTTCTACTTTATGACGATCGGTTCAGGCTATTATTTCGTGCAATACATTTATCATGAATTCTTTTATATCAAAGAAAAGCGCAACATCTTCCGCGGCCACTTGTCCCGCTTGGGCAATGTACTCTGGGCACTGCCGCTGCGCGTCTTCTACGGCAGCATGTGGACATGGGAAGCGGTCAAGAAGATCTACGGCTTGTACGGCACGACTTCTTGGTTCGGCGATGAAATCGTCCTGCCGTTCGCTTGGCTGAAGGAAGCGACAACCGGGGCATCCGAAGCAGTAACCGAAACAGCAGCTGTCAGCCATCCGGTATTCGGTTTGAGCTATGCCTACGGGGAAGAGCCGATGATGATCTTCAAAGAAGCGCCTGAGTGGTTCAACAGCATCATGCAGGTCATGATCCCGAATCCGGAAATGGCCTTGTTCTTCCAGAAATTCATGACGATCGTCGAGTTGCTGATCGGTTTGGCGATCATCGCGGGCTTGTTCACTTTCTTGGCGAATGCCGCAACGATCGCATTGGTGATTTCGTTCTCCTTATCCGGTATGTTCTACTGGGTGAACATGTGGTTCATTCCGGTGGCCATCGCCTTGATGAACGGATCAGGCAGAGCCTTCGGGTTGGACTACTATGTGATTCCGTGGATCCAGAAGAAACTTGACAACTGGTGGTACGGTAAGACAAAATCAATCTATAGACCGGGCATCGGTCAATAATAACGATCTAACAGGGTTAAGGTAGGGAGACTTGCCTTAGCCCTTTTCTTTTAGGCGAAAGAAAGAAGAGGAGGACGGGAAATGAGAAAATACCTGAAAATGATCCGCAGAGGCGATCTGCTCATCATCCTTTTTTTGATGGCGGCTTCCTTCCTGCCGTTGGGGGTCTTCTCCTATCATCAAGCCAACGCTGAGAGCGCGGATAACATCGCGGTCATCAGTGTGGATGGTAACGTGGTGAAGGAATTTGTCCTGAAGGATGACGGCAAAATGGAGACGTATGTCTATCAGGACGACCATGGGCATGAGAACGTAATCGTGCGGGAAGGGGCCCAAATCCGGATTACTTCCGCCGATTGCGACGACCAATTGTGTGTGCGTATGGGCGCGAAGGATGGCATCGGGGAGACAATCATGTGTCTGCCGAACCGCGTGTTGGTTGAAATACGCGGTGCCCAAGGGACGACCGCTGACGATGAAGAGGCCCTCGACATCATCTCCTGACAAATACTTAAGGGCAGAACAAAAGGAGTTCAGTATGAAAATTCATTCGATGTGGGACCAGTATCCGCTGTTGCAGGCGGAATTGGTCGCCACCAATGAGCTGTTGGAAAAAAATATAACGCTCAAAAATCAAGCGGTCAGGGAAGCGATCCTGTCGCGGCTGCTCTCGGGCGGGAAAATGCTGCGGCCGGCCTATTGCCTGTTGTTTTCCTACTATTCCCCGGAACGGGATGCGGAACGGGCGCAAGCGATCGCGGCCGCGGTGGAATTGCTGCATACCGCGACGCTGATGCATGATGACGTGATCGATGAGGCCGGCACCCGCCGCGGCCAGGAGACGATGAACCGGGCATTCGGTAACCAGATTGCCGTCTATTCGGGGGATTACCTGTTCACGGTCTGCTTCCGCTTGCTGTCCGATTATGCCGGAGACGCGGCTGTGCTGAAGATCGACACGAACGGGATGGAAAGTATCCTGATCGGCGAGCTTAATCAAATGGATATGCGCTACAATCCGGACATGCGCATGCGCGATTATTTGCGCCAAATCCAAGGAAAAACGGCCCAATTGTTCGCGTTGAGCTGCTATGCCGGTGCCTATGGATCGGATGAGGACGAAAAGTTAGCGCAGCTGGCCTATCGGGTTGGCCACGACATCGGCATGGCCTTCCAGGTCATGGATGATGTCTTGGACTACACGCAGGACGAAAAGACATTGGGCAAGCCGGCTCTGAGTGACTTCCGCAACGGCATCTACACGGCGCCTGTGCTGTACGCGATGCAGGCCGACCGCAAAGCTTTCGCTGCTTATATCGCCAAAGGGGCGGATGTGACTGCTGAGGAGCTCGCGGAGATCCATGGTTTGGTGGAACGCTACGGCGGCAATCGCGCTGCACAGGCCTTGGCCAAGAAGTACACGACGAAAGCGCTGAAACTGATCAAAAAGTTGCCGGATCATCCCGTAAAGGAAACGCTAACGAAATTAACTGAGCAATTGCTTTATCGCAATATGTAGCAAAGCCTCTACTACGCGGTATGTGGATTGATAGCATCTCATTTTAAGACAAAACATTAGAAAATACTGGTTTTTTGTTAAATATATAGATTTTATTTGGCTAAAGATGTAACAAATGGTATGATAAGTAAGTGGATAGATATAGGGAGCTTGTGATTGGCATCACATATCTAACCGCTACCATAAAAAAGAACAGGGTGGGATAGATTATGAAACTAAAGAAAACGTTATCTACGGCAACTCTTTTGTTGGCATCAACTTTCGTATTAGCAGCTTGCGGCGGTGCTGACACAGAAACTGAATCTTCAGAAGCAGCTTCATCAGAAGTTGTGGTTGAGTCTTCTTCAGAAGCTTCTTCAGAAGCGGCAGCTGAATTACAGGACGGCACGTACACATTGGTTGAAAAGAACTTCGACACACGTGGCTGGAAAACTGAATTCTCGATCACTGTAGTGGACGGAAAAATCACGGAATCGGCATACGAGAACGTGAACGAGGCCGGCGCGAAGAAATCCGAAGATGCAGACTACCAAGCTAGAATGGTAGAAAAAGCTGGCGTGGGTCCTGCTGATTACTTCCCTGCATTGAACAGCCAATTGGTTGAAAAACAAGATCCGGAAGCAGTAGAAGTCGTTACTGGTGCAACAGGTTCTAGTGATACTTTTAAAAAGTACGCTCCAATGTTGGTTGAAGCAGCTGAAGCTGGCGACACAACTACAATCGAAATCGATAACGTAGTCGAAGAAGAATAAGCTGGATTTCCGCCTTTTTAGGTGGATTCGGCAAGAAAAAAGATTATCATAGACAGGTAGGGACAGCGTTCTTGTTCCTGCCTGTCTTTTTAAATGTAGATACGGGGTGAGCGGATGAAAAAATATATCAATAAGGCCAGTCTGGCTGGCGCATTGTCGCTGGCGCTCCTTTTTGGGGGCTGCGCCAACGGGGACGTGCAGGAAGAAACGGCGATACGGAAAGAACCTTACGAGAAAACGGAATTTCTGATGGGCACCTATGTGACGGTGCGCGTTTATGATGAAGGCAAAGAGGCGGTGCTGGAAGAAGCTTTCGCTCATGTCGAGGAACTGGCCGATAAGATTACGGTGAATGAACCTGGATCTGAGATCGATGCGATCAACGCTGTTGCCGGGACGGAAGCGGTTGAACTATCTGAGGATATCTACCCGTTGGTGCGGAGTGCTTGGGATTACAGCAAGGCGTCCGATGGTAATTTCGACCTGTCGATTGGGCCAATCACGGAACTGTGGCACATCGGCTTCGAGGATGCTAGGAAGCCGGAGCAGAGTGAGATCGATGCGGCGCTGGCGTTGGTCGATTACGAACGCGTCGTGCTGGATGATGCAGCGCGGACGGTTCAGTTGGCTGATGCGGCGATGCGCTTGGACTTGGGTGCCATCGCAAAAGGATATATCACCGACGAAGTGAAGGATTTGTTGGCGGAGAATGGTGTTACGACGGCCATCATCGATCTTGGCGGCAACGTTTATGTCATGGGCGGTTCGCCTTTGCGTGAAGGGGAGTCTTGGAATGTAGGCATCCAGGATCCGATGGCTGCGCGTGGGGAAACGATCGGCAAGACGAAACAAAAAAACCGTTCGATCGTGACTTCAGGCATTTACGAACGCTATATCGAAGTGGAGGGTGTCAGCTATCACCATCTGATGGATCCGGAAACGGGCTATCCGTTCGATAACGATATCGCCGGTGTTTCTATTTTGTCCGATAAGTCGATCGATGGTGATGCCTTGTCGACGCTTGTCTTTGGCCTCGGGAGGGAAGCTGGTCTGGCCTATGTCAACGAACGGGATGATATCGAAGCCGTTTTTGTGACTAAGGACAAGAAAGTCTACGTTTCGGATGGATTGATTGATAATTTTGAACTGACGAACGACGATTATGTTTGGGAAAATGAATAGGGGTGAAAGAGATGACTGTACCTGTATTTTTGGAATTTGTGGAAATCAAGACTAAGTTAGCCAGTTTGTTTCCGTTTGTGCTGGGTACCTTGTTTACGCTTTATCATTTCGGCAGCATCAATGCGCTGAACACTATTTTATTCTTTATAGCGATGGTCGTATTTGATATGGCGACGACGGCCATCAATAACACGATGGATTATGTAAAGGCGAAGAACCTGGTCTACCGCGATGAGGAGAACATCCTCGGAAAGGCTGGAATTTCCGTCAAACAAGCAGCCAAAATCATCGTTTCAATGATTGCTTTTGCGGCGCTGCTGGGATTGATACTGACTGCGAGAACCGATCTGTTGCTGCTGATGATTGGGGCACTCTGCTTTGCGATTGGGATTCTTTATACATTCGGGCCTTTTCCGATTTCGCGGATGCCCTTAGGTGAAGTGGCATCAGGGCTGACGATGGGCTTCGGAATCTTTTTCATCGCTGTTTTCGTGAATGTGCCGGCCGGAACGTTGGCGTCGTTTCTGTTGCAATGGCCGAATTTTACGTTGGCTGGAAGCATCGCGAATCTGCTGATCATTCTCTTGCAGTCAGCGCCGTTGGTGTTCAGCATCGCCAACATCATGTTGGCGAACAATATCTGCGACTATGAAACGGATATTTCCAATCACCGCTATACGTTGACTTTCTATATCGGGAAGCCCGTTGCAGTGCGTCTTTACGCCTGGTTGTACTATGGGGCTTTCGCCGCAACGACCCTTTCGGTATTGTTCGGAATCTATCCGGTTTGGATGCTGTTCATTTGGGCGATCTTCCCGATTGTTCAGCGCAACATCAACCGTTTCAAAGCTAAACAGGACAAAGCGACGACTTTTGACTTGGCAATCAAAAACCTGATTCTTTACCATGGGTTGGAGATCATCCTGTTGATCGTGTCTCTGATCCTGAAATGATCACCATCAGAAACGGAGCCCCTGCGGATGAGTTTTTCCTGAAGGAAATGACTTATCAGGCGATTTATTCGCCCAAAGGCGGGGGCTTTTTGCCGCGCAAAATATTGGAAGAACCTGCAATCCGGCGCTACTATGCGGACTTCGGCAGAGAAGGCGACGTGGCATTCATAGCATTATCGGATGATAAAGCCGTCGGAGCGGTGTGGGTTCGGCTTGCGACAACGGCCCAAAAAGGCTACGGTTTCGTACGCTCAGATGTGCCCGAACTCACAATCGCGGTGCAGCCGGCCTTCCGCGGGCGCGGTATCGGGACGGCGCTGTTGGAGCAGATGCTGACGCATCTGCATGCAACGGGTTTGGAGGCAGTGTCCTTGAGTGTGTCCCGCTCTAATCCGGCGCGCAAGCTCTATGAGCGGCACGGATTTTCCCTTGTGAAAAACCAGAAAAATTCTTGCACAATGTTGATTGAACTAACATGACTATACAAGTTAGCGTTTTCATTAAAATTCCTTAAGAATGCCCTTGGAATTGTGTCTGAAATGTTACTTCACGCTTTTAATGAAAAGGCAGTTGCGTTATAATGGCTGAGGATTCAAAGTACCTTATCTTTCAGAATCTTCATTTATTAATCAATAAAGCGCTATATTCATTTCCTGCATTATCCGTCCGTTTAAATAAAGAGAACAAGGTCAGTTGTCCTGTAACGGAGCTTTCCTTGTCCCTATTTGGAGGATTTAAAATGAAGGACAAAATTTTTGGTATTTTGCAGCGTGTTGGGCGTTCGTTTATGCTGCCAATCGCCATTTTGCCAGTAGCCGGACTCTTTTTGGGTATCGGTGGGTCATTTACTAATGCTACGACACTAGAAACATATGGTTTAACGGAACTGATGGGTCAAGGGACGTTCGTTTACGATGTATTGAACGTTATGAACCAGGCCGGATCGGTTGTCTTTGGGAACTTGCCGTTGATCTTCGCTGTCGGCTGTGCCATCGGTATGGCGAAAGCTGAAAAAGCGACTGCATCTTTGGCTGCTGTCATCGCCTTCCTGATCATGCATTCATCCATCGGCGCTATGATCGTAGCCCGTGGCGGCGCAGATCAGTTCATCGAAGGATCTATCTCAAACGTATTGGGTATCGAATCGTTGCAAATGGGTGTTTTTGGAGGTATGATCGTCGGTTTGGGTGTTGCTGCACTTCATAATCGCTTTTATAAAATTCAATTACCAGCTGCGCTTTCATTCTTTGAAGGCACTCGTTTTGTTCCGATCATCTCATCGATCGTCTACTTGTTCGTAGGTATCCTTATGGTCTTTATCTGGCCGCCAGTACAAGAAGGCATCAATGCGATCGGTGCTTTGGTACAAGGTTCCGGTTACGCTGGAACATGGCTCTATGGTTTCATGGAGCGTGCGTTGATTCCTTTCGGTCTGCACCACGTATTCTACTTGCCTTTCTGGCAAACGGCTGTGGGCGGCACGATGGAAGTCGGCGGAGCAATGATCGAAGGTGCGCAAAATATCTTCTTCGCACAATTGGCTGATCCTGACACAACCATCTTCAGCGTTGCGGCTACACGTTTCATGTCAGGTAAATTCCCGTTGATGATCTTCGGTTTGCCTGGTGCTGCTTTAGCGATGTACCGCACAGCTAAACCAGAAAAAAGGAAAGAAGCCGGCGGACTATTGTTGTCTGCTGCCTTGACTTCCATGCTTACTGGTATCACTGAGCCGTTGGAATTCACATTCTTGTTTGTGGCGACACCGTTGTATGTCATCCACTCTGTTTTGGCCGGTGGTGCTTACATGTTGATGCATATGTTCAACGTTGGCGTCGGTATGACTTTCTCAGGCGGATTCATTGACATGTTCCTTTACGGTATCCTGCAAGGGAATGCCAAAACGAACTGGATTTGGATCGTATTTATCGGAATTGCTTACTTTGTAATCTATTACTTCTTGTTCTCGTTCTTGATCAAGAAGTTCAATTACAAGACGCCGGGTCGTGAAGATGATTCGACTGAAGTGAAGTTGTATACGCGTGCCGACATGAATGCGAAAGCGCAAGAAGGCGCTGCAGACATTGCCTCAGTCGTGAAGAACGAGACGGATGAAATGTCCGCTTCCATCGTTTATGGTTTGGGTGGCGCAGCGAACATCGTGGACGTCGACAGCTGTGCAACTCGTCTGCGTACAACCGTAGCAAACGGAGATTTGGTTGATGCGGAATTATTGAAAGGCACGGGAGCATCCGGCGTCATCCATAAAGGAAACGGCGTTCAAGTTGTTTACGGACCGAAAGTTTCTAACATCAAATCAAACTTGGAAGAATTCATCGAAAGCGGCAGTGCCGCAAAACTGCCTTCGAAAGAAGATTATTATGGTCTGAAGGCTGTTGAAAAAACAGAAGAAAAAGTTGTTGAAACAACAGCAGCACCTGCTGTTGAAGAAAAAGCGACAGTTGCCACTACTTTACGTTCGCCGATCGCGGGTACCGCTATTCCCTTGTCGCAAGTGGATGACGCTGCCTTCGCTAGCGAAGCATTGGGTAAAGGGGTCGCAATCGAACCTGCAGTCGGAGAGGTTGTTTCGCCGATCAATGGTAAAGTCGTAATGGTTTTCGACACGAAGCATGCTATCGGTCTTGAATCGAATGAGGGCGTTGAAATTTTAATCCACATCGGATTGGATACAGTCAATCTGAAGGGTGAAGGTTTCACTACCCATGTTAAAGCTGGAGATCTTGTTGAGATCGGAGACAAATTGGTTGATTTCGATATCGACTTCATCAAGGCGTCCGGTTACAAAACAACGACTCCTATGGTAATCACGAACACTTTCAATTACAAAAACATTGAAGTTGTTGCAGAAGGTACTGTAGATCTTGGCGATGCAATCGTTACAGTTCAATAAGAAGTAAGATTCAACACGGATAAGGTAATGCAGAAATGAATAGCGCAACAAAAAGGTTTCCTGTCTCAGATCAGGAGGCCTTTTTGTATTTTTCGGCGTATCCACCCAAATAAAAAGGTTGACTATTTGGGATAGGCGCTCTAATATTAGCTTGTATTGTGTACACAAATAGAGAGAAAATAGGTGAGCGACATGGCTATCAGAAAAGCCGCATTAGCCTGTACCGTATGTGGATCAAGGAACTATACCATCACACCTACTGAAAAAGGTCGTACAGAACGTTTGGAAGTCAAGAAATTTTGCCGGTACTGTGGGAAGCATACCTTGCACAAAGAAACGAAATAAAGACGAAACTGGCAACAGATAGTAGGAGGAGAAGCATGAAATTTCTGAAGAGCGTAGCGGATGAAATGAAGCAAGTGACTTGGCCGACTGGTAAGGAATTAGCAAAATATACAAATACGGTTGTCGTTACAACCATTCTATTCGGAATATTTTTTGCCGTAGTAGATTTTGGGATCACAGAAGCAATGAGTTTAATCTTAAATTAAAAAGAAGATTTGTAGCCATACAGTCTTCGTGATGCTATAATGTTAACGCCGTACAGAAGAAACCTTTCAACGACAGGAAGGTTTTTTTGTTTACAATAAATGAAGTCTAATAAAAATCCACCAAGAAGGAAGATGCGAAAAATGGAAACGATCGAAAACGAAAAACAATGGTATGTGTTGCACACTTATTCAGGCTATGAGAACAAAGTGAAACTGAACATCGAATCACGTGCGCAAAGCATGAACATGGAAGACCATATCTTCCGCGTTGTTATCCCGGAAGAAGAGCAAGTGGAAGTGAAGGACGGAAAAGAGAAGGCGACTACGCAAAAAACCTTCCCTGGTTATGTGTTGGTTGAAATGATTATGTCTGATGAAGCGTGGTTCGTAGTCCGTAACACGCCGGGCGTTACCGGTTTCGTTGGATCGCACGGAGCGGGCAGCAAGCCGTCTGCGTTATTGAATGAAGAAATCGAAGTCATCCTGAAGCGTATGGGTATGAGCACGCGTACGCATGATGTGAACTTTGAAAAAGGCGAGCCCGTCACCATCACCGATGGCGCATTCAACGGTCTGTCAGGATTCGTTGAAGAAGTGGACAGCGAAAAAGGCAAGTTGAAAGTCATGATCGAAATGTTCGGCCGCGAAACGATTGCCGAGCTCGATTACGACCAAGTAGACAAAGGCTAAGAAAAGCGGAACGGGTTCGTTCAGCCCTGATAGAAATTTAGGAAATCGTGCCGACTGAGCATCGTAGAGCGCAATAGGTACGATTTATCTAATTTCCGAAGGGCTAACCCGTGAAGCTAGCCATCGCTTTAAGAGGAAGGACTATTTTTCAAACTTTTAGATCACCTAAGGGGATGCACTAAAACTCTTAGGGAAATTTAGATGTTAGCTAAAAAAACTATTGCATTTATTTGGGTGTGCTGATATAATATATCGGTACGTTCAGGCGTATGGATTGAGTGGGAGGGGAAATCTTAACCCCATTAAACCACATCACGAACAATCAAGGAGGTATGTCTCGTGGCTAAAAAAGTTGTTAAATTAGTTAAGTTACAAATTCCTGCAGGTAAAGCATCTCCTGCTCCACCGGTAGGTCCAGCTTTGGGTCAAGCACAAGTAAATATCATGGGATTCTGTAAAGAATTCAATGCACGTACTGCTGACCAAGCAGGTATGATCATTCCCGTCGTCATTTCTGTATATGAAGATCGTTCATTCACCTTCATTACAAAAACTCCTCCAGCTCCAGTATTGCTGAAAAAAGCTGCAGGTATCGAATCAGGTTCAGGCGAACCAAACAAGAAAAAAGTTGGTACCGTAACACGTGACCAAGTTAAAGAAATCGCTGAAACAAAAATGGTAGACTTGAATGCAGCAGACGTAGAAGCTGCTATGCGTATGGTCGAAGGTACTGCCCGTTCAATGGGTATTACAGTTCAAGACTAATTCAAAATGCAGCTTCTCATGTGGCCTTCCGAACGCTCAAAAGGTGTTCCAGGCCACACGTGGGAGGTTAATCCGTTAAAACCACAATCTAGGAGGAAAATTCAATGGCTAAGAAAAGTAAAAAATTCCAAGATGCTGCGAAAAAAGTAGATTCTACTAAATCATATTCAGTAGAAGAAGCAGTAGCATTAGCGAAAGAAGTCGATTTTGCAAAATTCGACGCAACTGTTGAGGTCGCTTACCGTTTAGGGATCGACACTCGTAAAAATGACCAACAAATCCGTGGAGCAGTTGTGCTTCCAAACGGAACTGGTAAAACACAACGCGTTTTAGTGTTCGCTAAAGGCGAAAAAGCTAAAGAAGCTGAAGCTGCTGGTGCAGACTACGTAGGCGACGCAGATATGGTTCAAAAAATCCAAGGCGGATGGTTTGAATTTGATGTTGTCGTTGCAACTCCTGACATGATGGGTGAAGTTGGACGTTTGGGTCGTGTATTGGGACCTAAAGGCTTGATGCCAAACCCTAAAACAGGTACTGTAACAATGGACGTAACAAAAGCTATTGACGAAATCAAAGCTGGTAAAGTTACATACCGTGCTGACAAAGCTGGTAACATCCACGTTCCTATCGGTAAAGTATCATTCGACGATGCTAAATTGATGGAAAACTTCCGTACAATCCACGATGTAATCTTGAAAGCTAAACCAGCAACTGCTAAAGGCCAATACGTTAAAAATGTAAGTGTAACAACTACATTTGGACCTGGCGTTAAAGTGGACGCAAGCTCTTTATAAAAAAACCTTGACCTCAGCGACTATCTTTGGTATAGTCGTTGAGGTTAATATATGCTTACCGAAGACAGCAGGGGGTGCGAGCCTTAATATACCTGCCGAGGAAGAATCCAATGAGATATTTATGGATCCTCTATGTCTAGGTGACATAGAGTTTTTTGTTTTTACAAGAAATTCTATCATAAAATCCAGGGGGTGAAATATAAGATGAGTGAAGCTGCTATTGCACAAAAACAACTGTTGGTTGAAGAACTGACAACAAAAATCCAAGAATCCGCATCTGTAGTCGTTGTTGATTATTTAGGTCTTACTGTTGAACAGGTGACTGAATTAAGAAAACAATTGCGTGAAGCTGGCGTAGAAATGAAAGTTATCAAAAACTCTCTAATGGTACGTGCTGCTGTCGCTGCAGGTTTGGAAGGTATGGAAAGCATCTTCAAAGGACCTACTGCTGTTGCATTCAGTTCTGAAGATGTTGTAGCTCCAGCCAAAATCATGGCTGAATTTGCAAAAACTGCTGATAAACTAGAAATCAAAGGTGGTATCGTTGAGGGTAACGTTTCTTCTAAAGAAGAAATCGAAGCTTTGGCAAAACTACCAAACCGCGAAGGTATGCTTTCTATGTTGCTTTCAGTACTACAAGCTCCAGTCCGCAACTTTGCGTTGGCTATTAAAGCTGTATCCGAGAAAGACGGCGAAGCTGCATAATTTGCAGTTCTGCTAGATGAACCAAAACACAAGCCTCTTTAATGGAGGCACAAAAAAACTTAAACCAAAAACGGAGGAACACAAAATGTCATTAAACATCGAAGCAATCATTGCTGACATCAAAGTAGCAACAGTTCTAGAATTAAACGACTTAGTAAAAGCTATCGAAGAAGAATTCGGCGTAACAGCTGCAGCTCCAGTAGCAGCAGCAGGCGCAGTAGCAGCAGCAGAAGAAGAGCAAACTGAATTCAACGTTGAATTAACTTCAGCTGGAGATTCTAAAATCAAAGTAATCAAAGTTGTACGTGAAGCTACAGGCCTAGGCTTGAAAGAAGCTAAAGCTCTAGTTGACGGCGCTCCTGGCGTTATCAAAGAAGCTGTATCTAAAGAAGATGCTGAAGCATTGAAAGCTCAATTAGAAGAAGTTGGCGCTTCTGTAACAGTTAAATAATCTTTTTTCAAAAGATTATTTCTACAGAAACACAATTCTAGATTGTGTAAATAGACTGGCCAGGATAAGCAATTATCCTGGCTTTTCTTGTATTTTCCCTGCAGTGTCGGACTTCCGTCAGAAGGAGTTGGAAATATGTCAAATCATTACTACACAAAGAATCCTGAGACCGAAAGCAAGGAAGCTTCCTGGACTTTCCCTTTGAGGGGCCGTGAGTTTCGTTTCATCTCGGACAGCGGTGTCTTCTCCAAAAAAACGGTCGACTTCGGTTCGCGCTTGCTGATCGAAACGTTCCGCTTGAATGAGGAGGTTGCCGGGGATATCTTGGATGTCGGCTGCGGCTACGGTCCGATGGGGCTGGCGCTTGCCTATGCCTATCCTGCAAGATTGGTGGAGATGGTGGACGTAAACGAGCGGGCTATGTCTTTAGCGCGCAGAAATGCGGAAGCCAACAACATCCGCAATGTGAAAGTCTACGAATCGAATACCTACGACCAAGTGCCAGAAGAAAGGCAATTCGCTGCAATCGTCAGCAATCCGCCGATCCGCGCCGGTAAACAGGTCGTCCATCGGATCCTGTCGGAAGCGCACGTGCATCTCTTGCCGGGCGGCATGCTGACTGTAGTCATCCAGAAGAAGCAAGGCGCGCCAAGTGCTGAGCAGAAAATGCTGGAAGTCTTCGGGAATGTCGCAGTCATTGCCCGCGACAAAGGCTATTGGATCATCCAATCGGTCAAAGCCTAGCACGCGTCCCGAATTGGATGCGAGCGAAAGGCTGTTGACAAATGAAAATCATGTGTGTAGAATAGTAAGGTAATATAGACGCATAAGATAATTCAGAAAACGCGACTGAAATATTGTCCAGACGCGCTTTTCGAGGCAGAAAACAAAAGAAAGAGTAATTTTCTCAGAAATTGCAACCTTCTTTTGGTTTTTTTTTGCCAAAAAAACGTTGCGGATTGTATATGTAACAAAAACGTAACACTTGTTGCGAAAATGCAACATAAGAGTGTGTTGTCGCTAAAGGTCTAAATTTAAGTAGGGGTGAAGAAGTTGTTAGGGCATAATGAAAAATTCGGGAAACAACGTACCCGCAGAAGTTATTCGCGTATCAGTGAAGTGTTAGAACTTCCTAACCTGATTGAGATTCAAACGGATTCTTACAAATGGTTCTTGGAAACTGGGATCAAAGAGATGTTCAAGGACATCACGCCGATTGAAGATCACACAGGGAACTTAGCATTGGAATTTGTCGATTATGAATTCCATGATCCAAAATATACTGTTTCAGAAGCACGTGCACATGATGCCAACTACTCGGCACCGATTTATGTAAAACTACGCTTGATCAATAAAGAAACAGGCGAAATCAAAGACCAGGAAGTTTTCTTTGGTGATTTCCCATTAATGACAGACATGGGTACCTTCATCATCAATGGAGCGGAACGTGTTATCGTCTCCCAATTGGTTCGTTCTCCAGGCGTTTATTTCCATAATAAGATGGACAAAAACGGGAAAGAAAGCTTCGGCAACACGTTGATTCCTAACCGTGGCGCGTGGTTGGAGTATGAAACGGATGCGAAAGATATCTCTTACGTCCGTATCGACCGTACCAGAAAAATCCCGTTGACCGTTTTGGTCCGCGCATTGGGCTTCGGTTCGGATGATCAGATTCTTGAGATCTTCGGCGACAACGAAAGCTTGCGCCTGACTATGGAAAAAGATGTACATAAGAACGCATCAGACTCCAGAACAGAAGAAGCGTTGAAAGACGTCTACGAGAGACTTCGTCCAGGCGAACCGAAAACGGCCGACAGCTCACGTAACTTGCTGAATGCCCGTTTCTTCGACCCAAGAAGATATGATATGGCTCCTGTTGGACGCTATAAAGTAAACAAAAAATTGAATGTCAAAACACGCTTGTACAACCAGACATTGGCTGAAACATTGGTCGATCCTGAGACAGGTGAAATCATCGCGGAAAAAGGAACCGAATTGGATCGCGGCGTAATGGAACGCTTAGCGCCTTATTTGGATAACGGCTTGAATCAAGTGACGTTGTACCCTACTGATGATGGCGTTGTGACTGATCCGGTCGTTCTGCAGGTAGTGAAAGTCTACTCCAAGAAAGACCCTGAGAAAGTCATCAACATCATCGGAAATTCCGAAATTGCTGACGATATCAAACATCTGACGACTGCCGATATCTTTGCTTCCATGAACTACTTCTTCAACCTTTCTGAAGGACTGGGAACAACGGATGACATCGACCACTTGGGTAACAGACGTATCCGTTCGGTCGGAGAGTTGTTGCAGAACCAATTCCGTATCGGTTTGTCACGGATGGAGCGTGTCGTGCGCGAACGAATGTCCATCCAGGATGTTTCTACCGTAACACCGCAACAATTGATCAATATCCGTCCGGTAGTGGCTGCAATCAAAGAATTCTTTGGTTCATCCCAATTGTCGCAGTTCATGGACCAAACGAATCCGTTGGGCGAATTGACACACAAACGTCGTCTTTCTGCCTTAGGACCCGGTGGTTTGACGCGGGACCGTGCCGGATATGAAGTCCGAGACGTTCACTATTCCCACTATGGCCGTATGTGTCCGATCGAAACGCCTGAGGGCCCGAATATCGGACTGATCAACAGTTTGTCCAGTTATGCGAAAATCAACAAATATGGCTTCATTGAAACACCTTACCGTCGTGTCGACTGGAACACGCATAAGGTTACCAATATCATCGACTACTTGACTGCTGACGAAGAAGATAACTTCACCGTAGCGCAAGCCAACTCGGTCCTATTGGAAGACGGAAGCTTCGCCAACAACATCGTCATGGCCCGTTATATCCATGACAACTTGGAAGTTCCGATTGAACGCGTCGATTACATGGACGTTTCTCCAAAACAAGTAGTTGCTGTCGCTACAGCCTGCATCCCGTTCTTGGAAAACGATGACTCCAACCGTGCCTTGATGGGTGCCAACATGCAACGTCAAGCGGTTCCGCTGATCAACCCGCAAGCACCGTTCGTCGGTACCGGGATGGAATACAAAGCCGCTCATGACTCAGGTGCAGCCCTGTTGTGCCAAAATGATGGTGTGGTTGAATACGTGGATGCCAAAGAAATCCGTGTCCGTCGCGATAATGGTGCTTTGGATAAATACGAAATCATCAAGTTCCAACGTTCCAACTCAGGAACTTGCTATAACCAACGTCCAATCGTAGCTTTGGGCGACCGTGTCGATGTCGGTGAAACATTAGCGGATGGCCCATCTATGGAAAAAGGCGAAATGGCTCTTGGGCAGAACGTTTTGGTTGCCTTCATGACTTGGGAAGGTTACAACTACGAGGATGCTGTTATCATGAACGAACGTCTTGTCCGTGATGATGTGTACACTTCTATCCATATCGAAGAATACGAATCAGAAGCACGTGATACGAAGCTTGGACCTGAAGAAATCACTCGCGAATTGCCTAACGTCGGCGAAGATGCTTTGAAAAATCTTGACGAGCGCGGCATCATCCGCATTGGTGCGGAAGTCAAAGACGGGGATATCCTGGTCGGTAAAGTCACTCCTAAAGGGATGACCGAACTGTCTGCGGAAGAACGTCTATTGCATGCCATCTTCGGTGAAAAAGCGCGCGAAGTGCGTGATACCTCGCTACGTGTTCCTCACGGCGGTGGCGGTATCGTCCACGATGTGAAGATCTTTACCCGTGAAGCAGGGGATGAATTGTCACCTGGCGTGAATTTGTTGGTGCGTGTCTACATCGTTCAAAAACGTAAGATCAACGAAGGGGATAAAATGGCCGGACGTCATGGTAACAAAGGGGTTGTATCCCGTATCATGCCTGAAGAAGATATGCCATACATGCCAGACGGCACTCCTGTTGATATCATGTTAAACCCTCTAGGGGTACCATCGCGTATGAATATCGGACAAGTATTGGAACTTCACTTAGGCATGGCTGCCCGTTCATTAGGCATCTACGTCGCATCTCCAGTATTCGATGGTGCGGATGAAGATGACGTTTGGGGTACTGTGGCTGAAGCCGGTATGGCGAACGATGCCAAAACAATCCTTTATGATGGCCGTACAGGTCAACCTTTCGATAACCGTGTGTCCGTCGGCGTCATGTACTATCTGAAACTTTCCCACATGGTTGATGATAAATTGCATGCTCGTTCAACTGGACCATACTCTTTAGTTACGCAACAGCCGTTGGGTGGTAAAGCTCAGTTCGGTGGACAACGTTTCGGAGAAATGGAAGTTTGGGCACTGGAAGCTTATGGTGCTGCCTATACATTGCAAGAAATCTTGACATACAAATCAGATGATGTTGTCGGTCGTGTGAAAACATACGAAGCGATCGTCAAAGGCGAAACAATTCCTCGTCCAGGTGTACCTGAATCATTCCGCGTATTGGTGAAAGAATTGCAAGCACTCGGATTGGATATGAAAGTGCTTGATGAAGCAG
Organism: Trichococcus sp. ES5; assembly: GCF_900067165.1. Lineage (NCBI taxonomy): Bacteria > Bacillati > Bacillota > Bacilli > Lactobacillales > Carnobacteriaceae > Trichococcus > Trichococcus sp. ES5. Next base: position 5,403 of record NZ_FJND01000024.1, on the reverse strand, counting down.
AAGAAGAAATCGAATTGCGCGACATGGATGAAGAAGATGATGTTGTGAATATGGAAAGATTAAATAAACAATCTGAAGCAATGAAGAGAGACTAATCCGTGTTCCCGGACGCTGCTGAAGCGTTCGGGCGCATGTTTGATCAAAGCGCATTGCCTCACGAGAAACGCAGATAGAGCATTTTGGGCAGCTCAAAGAATAAAGGGAGGTTGGCCCCTTGATAGACGTTAATAAATTTGAAAGTATGCAAATCTCTTTGGCTTCTCCTGATAAGATCCGTAGCTGGTCTTACGGGGAAGTTAAAAAACCAGAAACAATCAACTACAGAACACTGAAACCTGAAAAAGAAGGTTTGTTCTGTGAGCGAATTTTTGGACCGCAAAAGGACTGGAAATGTTCATGTGGTAAATACAATGGTATCCGTTACAAAGGCATCGTTTGCGATCGCTGTGGCGTTGAAGTAACCCGCGCTAAGGTCCGTCGTGAAAGAATGGGCCATATCGAATTGGCTGCTCCTGTAACCCATGTATGGTACTTCAAAGGGATTCCTAGCCGTATGGGTCTTGTATTGGATATGAGCCCGCGCGCATTGGAAGAAATCATTTACTTCGCTTCCTACGTTGTCATCGAACCGGGTGACACTGTGTTGGAATCGAAACAGTTGCTGACGGAAAGAGAATACCGTGACAAACGAGCGCAATTCGGAAACAGTTTCCATGCGGCCATGGGTGCGGAAGCCATCAAGCAACTGCTTGATCGCGTCGATGTCGATGCTGAATGTGAAGAACTGAAAGAAGAATTGAAATCCGCGACCGGACAAAAACGTACGCGTGCAATCCGTCGTTTGGATATCCTGGATGCTTTCCGTTCTTCAGGGAACAAACCTAGCTGGATGATCATGGATGTAATCCCGGTTATCCCTCCAGATTTGCGTCCGATGGTTCAATTGGAAGGCGGCCGTTTCGCAACAAGTGACTTGAACGACCTTTACCGTCGTGTCATCAACCGTAACAACCGTCTGAAACGCTTGTTGGACCTGAACGCACCGAACATCATCGTTCAGAATGAAAAACGCATGCTGCAGGAAGCTGTCGATGCTTTGATCGATAACGGTCGTCGCGGCCGTCCTGTAACAGGACCAGGTAACCGTCCATTGAAATCACTTTCGCACATGTTGAAAGGGAAGCAAGGACGTTTCCGTCAAAACTTGCTGGGTAAACGTGTTGACTACTCCGGACGTTCCGTAATCGTAGTTGGACCTTTCCTGAAAATGTACCAATGCGGCTTGCCGAAAGAAATGGCGATCGAGTTGTTCAAACCGTTCTTGATGAAAGAATTGGTTGCCCGTGATATCGCAAGCAACATCAAAAATGCAAAACGCAAAATCGACCGTATGGACGATGATGTCTGGGATGTATTGGAAGATGTCATCAGAGAACATCCGGTATTGCTGAACCGCGCACCGACGCTTCACCGTTTGGGTATCCAAGCATTTGAACCGGTACTTGTCGAAGGTAAAGCAATCCGTCTGCATCCGTTGGTATGTGAAGCCTATAACGCCGATTTCGATGGTGACCAAATGGCCGTCCACGTACCGCTGGGCGAAGAAGCACAAGCAGAGGCGCGTCTATTGATGCTGGCTGCACAGAACATCTTGAATCCAAAAGATGGTAAACCAGTCGTAACCCCATCCCAGGATATGGTCTTGGGTAACTATTACCTGACGCTGGAAGAAATCAATAAAGTCGGCGAAGGAATGATCTTCTCCAACGCTGAAGAAGCGGGTCTGGCTTATGAAGGTGGATTTGTCCATCTGCATACCAGAGTAGCGATCAGCACGAATTCGTTGCCTAAGAAACCATGGACAGAATGGCAAAGAGGCCGTCTGTTGGTGACGACAGTCGGTAAGATCTTCTTTAACGAAATCATGCCGGATGAATTCCCGTATTTGAACGAACCAACGCAATTCAACTTGGATGTAGCGACTCCGGATAAATACTTTGTTGAAGCCGGCGAAGACGTTCAGGCGTTCATCAAGAAACAAGAAATTGTCGGACCGTTCAAGAAGAAATACCTTGGAAATATCATTGCTGCCGTCTTCAAGAAGTTCCAAGTAACAGAAACTTCGAAGATGTTGGACAAAATGAAGGACCTGGGTTACAAAATCTCGACTCGTGCAGGTATCACTGTAGGGATCGCCGATATCCTGGTATTGGAATCCAAAGCAGAGATTCTGGAAAGAGCGCACAAAAAAGTCGATAACATCACGAAACAATTCCGTCGTGGTCTGATCACCGATGATGAAAGATACAACAGCGTCATCACAACTTGGAATATGGCGAAAGATGAAATCCAGATCGAACTGATGAAGACATTGGGACAAGAAAATCCGATCTTCATGATGAGTGATTCCGGAGCCCGTGGTAACATCTCCAACTTTACACAGTTGGCGGGTATGCGTGGTCTGATGGCCGCTCCAAACGGTAAGATCATGGAATTGCCGATCACTTCGAACTTCCGTGAAGGACTAAGCGTTTTGGAAATGTTTATCTCTACCCATGGAGCTCGTAAAGGGATGACCGATACAGCCTTGAAGACAGCCGATTCAGGTTACCTGACTCGTCGTTTGGTTGACGTTGCGCAAGATGTTATCATCCGTGAAGACGATTGCGGAACCGATCGTGGTCTGATCGTCCGTTCGATCCAAGAAGGCAATGAAGTCATTGAGGCATTGGAAGAGCGTCTGATTGGTCGTTATGCTCAAAAAACAGTGGTTCATCCTGAAAACGGCAAAGTTCTTGCAGTTCATAACCAATTGATCACAGAAGATATGGCCAAAGAAATCATTGATGCCGGTATCGAAGAAGTGACGATCCGTTCCGTGTTCACATGTAACACAAGACACGGCGTCTGCAAACGTTGCTACGGCCGTAACTTGGCTACTGGTTCCAATGTTGAGGTCGGTGAAGCAGTCGGTACAATCGCTGCCCAATCCATCGGTGAACCGGGTACTCAATTGACCATGCGTACATTCCATACGGGTGGGGTTGCCGGAGACGATATCACACAAGGTTTGCCGCGTATCCAAGAAATATTTGAAGCGCGTAATCCGAAAGGGCAAGCTGTCATCACAGAAGTTACAGGGGAAGTTGTCTCCATTGATGAAAGTGCGTCCGATCGTTCCAAAGAAGTAACAGTCAAAGGGATCACGGATACAAGAACGTATACCATTCCTTACACTGCACGTACGAAAGTGGCTGAAGGCGACATCGTTCACCGTGGGGATCCGTTGACTGAAGGGTCCATCGAGCCTAAGAGCTTGCTGCGCGTCCGCGATGTATTGTCTGTTGAGACGTACTTGCTGCGCGAAGTTCAGAAAGTATACCGTATGCAAGGGGTAGAAATCGGCGACAAGCATATCGAAGTTATGGTCCGTCAAATGTTGCGTAAAGTCCGCGTTATGGATCCGGGTTCAACAGATATCCTGCCAGGTACACTGATGGACATCTCAGATTTCGAAGACCGCAACCGTGCTGTCATCAACGCTGGGGAAGTTCCAGCAACAGCCCGTCCAGTTCTTTTGGGAATCACAAAAGCGTCATTGGAAACAAACAGCTTCTTGTCTGCTGCTTCCTTCCAAGAAACGACTCGTGTCTTGACGGATGCTGCAATCCGCGGCAAGAAAGACTCCTTGTTGGGTCTTAAAGAGAATGTTATCATCGGTAAGATCATTCCTGCTGGTACAGGTATGGCCCGCTACCGTAAGATGGAGCCAAAAGCCGTCGAAGCCGAAAGTGAGAGCGTCTATAGCATCACTGATACAGCCGAAATGGGTTCTGACCTATCTGACTACAAAGCGTAAAAAGATGAACGTCCCGGAAAAGCAATTTGCTTTTCCGGGGCGTTTTTTTGTCGTTTGTATGTTTTTTTGAGCATAAATACAATTCCCTAAGAAAATGCGAGAGGCGTCAAAGCACCAAGCCCATTTGCGTAAAGTGCACCACAACGGCAGAAGCGGCGAGAAAGGGTCCGAACGGCAATCTACGCTGCAAAGAGCTGCCTTTTGTCAGATGGGTGTACAAAAAACAAAAGCCTGCGAAGAGGCTGGCCAACAGGATGATGAACAAGGTTGGTTCCAGCCCGAAAGCGAGGCTCAAGATCGAAAGCAGTTTGACGTCGCCGCCCCCGATTCCATCAGGAAGAGCGAGTCCGGTGAAGAACAGCAATGAAAAGATCACAAAAAAACTAATGAAGGCTGCTGGCCAATCCGTAGTAGGAAGAGTCATTTGATGAAATACGACACCGAAAAACAACAAGAGCTGAAAGCGATCAGGAATCAACAGATAGAGATAATCGGCAATCGATATGACCAGCAGCAACGAGAATATAAAGGCGAGAGCAAGCAACTGCAACAAGTCTGTTGCGTAGAAATAATAGAGAAGGCATGTCACGAAACCGGAAATGATTTCCGAAGCGAAGTACATCGGATCTATTTTTGTTGTACAGTAAGCACATTTCCCGCGGTGACATACATAAGAAACGATTGGAAAAAGATCTGTTGTCTGCAGTGTATGCTGGCAATGGACGCAGTGGGAGCGTGTGGTGGTGAAGTTTTCTTTGATGGGGATACGCGTTCCGAGTACAGTGAAGAAGGATCCGAAAATGGCTCCGAAATAAAAGATGGATATATAAACGATGATGATCAAAACAATTCCTCCTTTACGAACAAACTGATTATAGTATCCGCAACTAGTCTGTTGAATCTTTTTGTGCGCGGGTTTGGAAAACATGTAGTGCCCATTTTTAAAAATATTCCTTTTATTGTTGACAAGACATCCGTTAGATGGTAGAATATTTAAGTTGTCAAATTAATATTTTGTCCCGATGGAAAATAGTTGTTGACAGATGGTTGTGTATTTGATAATATATAAGAGTTGCTACTGCAGTTCGAAAGCGTCTGAAGTATCTCGAAAAAATATTTCGAAAAGGCGTTGACGCCGGGCTGGTTAAGTGGTATTATAAATAAGCAATCACGTAATACGTGATGCGCGATTGACCTTTGAAAACTGAACAAAGAATGAACGAACCAAATGTGCAGGGAGCTTAGACTTCGGTCGAAGCAAACGAAGGCGATACATCGTATCGCAAACATAAAGTCAGCAAGAAATTAAGAGCTTTTCAGCTTTTCATGAGGGTTTCTGTACAAGAGCCCACATTACATGAGAGTTTGATCCTGGCTCAGGACGAACGCTGGCGGCGTGCCTAATACATGCAAGTCGAACGGTCTTTTCTATGGAAGCTTGCTTCCACTGAGAAGATAGTGGCGAACGGGTGAGTAACACGTGGGTAACCTGCCCATAAGAGGGGGATAACATCCGGAAACGGGTGCTAATACCGCATAGTTTT
>NZ_FJND01000023.1:31184-39468 GCF_900067165.1 Trichococcus sp. ES5 | reverse complement strand
GATAATGCCCGTATCCACCACGCCAAGCTGATCCAGCCTTTTCTTAAAGAAAACGCTGGGCGCCTGGCACTCATCTTCCTCCCTCCCTACAGCCCTCAGTTGAACCTAATGGAAGGCGTATGGAAGTGGCTCAAGGAATCGGTCATCAACAATGTTTTTTTTGACCACGTCCAGAAAATCAAACAGGCGGTCCGCGGTTTCTTAGCCGATGTGAACGGGCGTCCCCTTGAGGTGATTGACCGACTGTGCGTGCGGATGTAAAGTATTTAATTCAACCTATATAGCATCTTTTACAGTTGCTGTTTCCAACACAGTAAATTCTTGTATTTCCATAGTGTACTCCTATTCTGCTAAGAGATCATTCAAGCACGATACAACGTATCGAACATCTTCTTCTGTTAAATTCGTACTACAAGGAATATTAATAACATGCTGTGCATAATGAATTGCTTTTTCCACTTCATATGCTTGCGTTCCTTGATAAGGCTTTTGCTCATGAATGAGTCCCCAAATTGGTCTAGTTTGAATTTGCTTCTCTTGAAGAGCATCCATGATTGCTTGGATATCTCGATTACCTTTAATAAACAAAGCATAGAACCAATAGTTCGGTGCTGTTCCTTCACGGAAAGGAAGAAGCTCCACTTCCTTATTGTCTTTTAATAAATCTCGGTAAAGTTCATAATTTACCTTTTTAGTAGTTACGAAGGTATCTAATTGCTCTACTTGTCCAAGTCCTAGAGCCCCTTGTAAATTCGTCATCCGATAATTATAACCTACATCGCCATGAATAAAATTAGTAGGATTATCCTTCGCTTGAGTAGAGAGGTAACGCATATGATGTAACTCATTTTGATCGCGCGCTACAATCATGCCCCCTCCACCAGTTGTCATGATTTTGTTTCCATTAAAGGAATAAGCACCATAATGAGCTAATGTACCAGCATGCATACCAGTCAATTCACCTTCTGTATATACAGAACCCAGCGCTTCTGTTGCATCTTCTATTACTTTTAACTGAAATTCATCTGCAATGCGTAAGATTTCAGCCATATCTGCTAGGTTACCGAAAACATGTACGATTACAATGGCTCGGATTCTCTTACCAGATAAGCGATTCGTTACAATTCCATTCTGAAAACTACATTCTTCTCTCAAGAATTTCTCTAGTTTTACTGGATCCATACATAAAGAATCATCACAGTCCATGAATACAGGTTCTGCTCCACAATAACGGATTGGGTTTACTGCTGCAATAAATGTTAGTGTAGGTGCAATTACTTCTTCTCCATACGTTACTCCTGCTTCCATTAGAGAAAGATGAAGAGCAGCTGTACCGCTTTGAACAGCTACTGCTTCATTTACGCCTACAAAATCTGCAATTTTTTCTTCAAACTGATTAATATAGCTTCCGCCTGTAGAAACCCATTCGGTTTTTACCGCGTCAATCACGTACTCTAATTCATTTCCCTTTAAGTTCGGTACGGATAACGGAATATATGCTCTTGTCAAACCAATCATCTCCTAGATGTTATAAATATCTGCCTTATACTTATCCAGATTATGACGGAAAAATTCGATTGTTTCTGCCAAACCTTCTGCAAAGGTATATTGTGGTTTCCAATCTGTTAGACGCATAATTTTTTCATTCGAGCCTAACAAACGATTTACTTCACTCTTCTCTGGACGTAAACGTTCTTCTTCTGTAATAATTTTCGCATTTGGATTAATTTGACGAATTAGCTCTTCCGCTAATTCTCCGATAGAGATTTCTTGTTGCGTTGCAATATTGATTTCTTCCCCAATTACATTGTCAGCTTTAGCTAATGTAATGAAACCATTCGCAGTATCTTTAACATAGTTGAAATCACGTGTAGGCGTAATAGAACCTAACTTAATTTCTTCTTCACCAGCTAGCAACTGAGTAATAATGGTTGGAATTACTGCACGAGCAGATTGTCTTGGTCCATATGTGTTAAATGGGCGAACAATCGTTACTGGTGTTTCGAAACTACGATAAAAACTTTCTGCCATACGGTCTGAACCAATCTTAGTAGCAGAATATGGGCTTTGCCCTTGGAACGGATGATTTTCATCAATTGGTACATATTGTGCTGTTCCGTATACTTCAGAAGTAGAAGTAGCCAATACTCGTCGTGTATCTAAATCACGTGCTGCCTGCAAAACATTTAATGTTCCTTTGATATTCGTATCTACATACGAATCAGGTGAGTGGTAACTAAAAGGAATTGCGATAAGAGCTGCTAGATGATAGACCGTGTCAATTCCTTGCATTGCAGTCCGTACACCATTGGGGTCACGAATATCACCCGTAAATACTTCAATTTCATTTAAGATGTCTTTAGGCAAAGAATCTAACCAACCCCACGTGTTGAAAGAATTGTAATAGGCAAATGCCCGTACCTTCTCTCCTCTTTTAACTAACTCTTCTGTCAAATGACTTCCGATAAAGCCATCTGCTCCTGTAACTAATACTGTCATTAGAAATACTCCTCTTCAAAAAAATTTACTTTTCTATTTTAATACATTCAACCACAATTGCCTATCAATCCTACTATTTTTTCAGCTGATTCGCCAATTCTTTAATATATTTTACCATTTTATCTTTTGTTTCATCATGATGTAACCCATATTCAATATTTGCCAATAACATGCCATACTTATCCCCAACGTCGTACCGTTTGCCTGTGTATTCATAGGCTACTAGTTGATTGGTTTTATTTAATGTTTCTAACGCATCCGTCAACTGAATTTCGTTTCCAGCATCCGGCTCTTGATTACGTAAAATTTCGAAGATTTCTGGCGGCAGCAAGTATCTGCCTACAATTCCCAAATCACTTGGCGCTTCTTTGGCCTTTGGTTTTTCTACCAATCTCTTAATGGAATAAACTTGTTCGCCAACTTCTTCGTCGATGTCAATCACACCAAATCGGTCCGTTTGAGTTTCCGAAATGCGGACAGTTGCGACTACACCTTTGCCCTGTTGTTGATAGACATTCATTAGACATTTTGTTAGCGGAACATCATTCGGCATAATGTCATCACCCAAGAGTACAACGAAAGGCTCATCCCCAACAAACGCTTCAGCTTGGAGAATCGCATCCCCTAACCCTTTTGGATAAGCTTGGCGCACATAATGAATGGAAGGAATCGTAGTTGATTTTACAGTCTCAAGTAATCGATCCTTGCCCTTTTCTTTCAAGTTTTCTTCGAGCGAGAAGTTTGCGTCAAAGTGGTCTTCAATCGCATTTTTCCCTTTTCCTGTAACGATGAGAATATCTTCAATCCCACTCTTAATCGCTTCTTCTACAATAAATTGAATGCTTGGCGTATCCACAACCGGCATCATTTCTTTTGCCATCGCTTTTGTAGCTGGCAAAAATCTTGTACCTAATCCAGCTGCTGGAATAACTGCTTTTCTAATTTTCTGCATACGTACCATCCTTCCAGTCCAGTTTGCCTTATTATAACAGATTCTACAGGAAGAAAAAACGAACCGATGGGGATTCTTAGGATATCCTTTAGTTTTCAAATGGAAATCTGGTTTTTTTGCGTATCTTATAGGTAAGGAGGAATGATATGTTTATTAAAGAGAGAGAGACCCCTATCCAACTCGTTGTGTTACGGACATTAAAACCAAGATTCAAATTATCTCATGAATACTTGTCGATGCTCGTTCGATTAGAGAATGGCTTAATTGGTGAGGACAAACTGGACGTTTGTATCAAGCTGTCTGGCTGGAAAGCGTATGTAGTTCCAGATTTACGGTGGGCTCATTTCCAGATTGATACAGTTGTCATAGCCAATGGGATTATTCACCTTCTTGAAGTTAAACATTACCAAGGAGAGTGCTACTTTCAAGATGACCGGTTTTTTTATCCGAATCACTTTGAAATTAAGAATCCCCTTCATCAGGCAGCAGATCACGCCATCGCCTTGAAACAAATCCTTCGGGACAAACCGTTTCAGATCAAGCATTGGGTTATCTTTACGAATCCCGACTTCACGTTGAAACAAGCAAAGCGAACCGACCCGATTATCATGCCCAATCAAATCGAGCGTCATTTCGAACAACTGCGTCAATCGTCTTCCCCTCTGACAAACGCTGATTATGAATTGGCAATGCAACTTTTACAGCTTGATAATCCTTCAGCTCAACTGAAGTATCTGGATATTCCGTCCTACGACTTTTCGCAAATCCAGAAAGGTCTTAAATGCAAAACGTGCCATACTATTAGCGTACAAGTATCAGGCAGAACTTGTTTTTGCCAAAAGTGTGGCTGCCGTGAATCCATTTATCCAGTGGTCAAAGAAGCGATTCAGGACTTTGCTGTTCTTTTCCCGAAAATTTGCTGACGGTTTCTTCGCTCTATGACTTTTGCGGGAAACAGGTTTCTACGAGAGTGATTCGGACTACTTTGATGAAAGAGTACGAGCTTGTGCATAAGAGTAGCGCCTCCTATTATCGGTGATGGGAAAGCTTCCGTTACGAGATGGCAGAGCTTGTAACGGAAGGAGCTCGATTTTAGTTGCTTCCGTTACAAGGTTGCTCTGTTCGTGACGGAAGCACCCGATTTTTCTCTGCTTCCGTTACGAAGTAGATCATCTTGTAACGCTCAATCAAAAATGCCAAGGCAGACCGCCTCGGCATTTTTCTATTCACTATATCCATTTGGATTATTTTTTTGCCAGTTCCAAGAATCTCGGCACATATCTTCTAACGTTTTCTCTGCTGTCCAACCTAATACTTCTTTCGCTAGCGTCGCATCCGCATAACAAGTTGCGACGTCTCCCGGCCGGCGCTCAACGATACGATAAGGAATCTTTACATCGTTTGCTAGTTGGAAGTTATTCACTAAGTCCAACACGCTGTAACCAATTCCTGTTCCCAGGTTATACGTTCCTACACCTTTGTACTCGGCAAAACTCTTCAGAGCCTTCAAATGGCCTTTTGCTAAATCAACGACATGGATGTAATCTCTTACTCCAGTACCGTCTGGTGTGTCATAGTCATTGCCGAAGACACTTAGTTCGTCACGTTTTCTAACTGCCACTTGCGTAATGTACGGCATCAAGTTGTTCGGAATTCCAGTTGGATCTTCCCCAATCAAGCCTGATTTGTGTGCGCCAATCGGATTAAAGTAACGAAGCAATGCAATATTCCATTCGTTGTCTGAAACGTGTACATCGCGCAAAATTTGCTCAATCATCACTTTTGTGTATCCATATGGATTGGTGGCACTAGTCGGCATGTCTTCCGTTAGCGGTGAAGGATTGTTCATTCCATAAACCGTTGCTGAAGAACTGAACACAATATTCTTCACTCCATGCTCATTCATTACCTCAAGCAGCATCAATGTACCCGTAATATTATTGTGATAGTATTCAATCGGCTTTTCTACCGATTCACCTACTGCTTTGTATCCGGCAAAATGAATGACAGAATCAATTGATTCTTTCGAAAAAATTTCAGTTAAAGCTGCCTTATCAAGCAAGTCTGCTTCGTAAAAGGGAACTTCTTTCCCCGTAATTTTATGTAGTCGATTCAATACTTCAGGCTTACTATTTGAAAAATTATCTACAATGACTACTTCATTATTTTCTCTTAGAAGTTCCACCACTGTATGACTGCCGATATAACCAGCTCCACCTGTTACTAATACTGCCATGCCATTTCCCCCTAGTCTAATTCAAGTTCTGAACGCAATAAAGATTGCACACGCATTAATTCTTCTTCTGGAATAAAGTGATAGTAGATCCCATCTTCAAGCGTTCCTCCAGAACCTCCAATTTGTTCAGAAACTAAATTTCTTGCTGCACTTAGATATTTATTGCTTTGTAATTGCAGGTAATCAGCAGTTTGGAAATTTGTTTGTACGTTATTTGACAAAGAACCCAGAATTTCTGTGTAGTTTAACAAGGTGGAAGGACTGATGACTTTGTTAATCACACCTTCAATTACGAGTCTTTGACGTGCTTGACGCCCCGTGTCTCCAGCAGGATCTTCGTATCTCATACGGGCGAAAGCTAATGCACGATCACCATCTAGATGCACAGTTTCACCTTGATTGAATTGATAACCTTCTTGATTAAAAGTTAAAGGACTAACAATATCAATTCCACCAACTGAATCTACAATTTCTTTAATTCCTGCCATATTCACTGTTACATAATAGTCAATTGGAATATTCAAAAGGTTTTGAACACTATTAATTGCCATAGCGGTGCCGCCAAAGGCATACGCGTGGTTAATTTTGTCCATCGTTCCGTATCCCACTATTTCGGTGTAAGTATCACGAGGAATACTGATTAAAACTGCCTTCCCTGTATTTGGGTTAATCGTAGCCACCATCATCGAGTCTGAACGGCCTTGTTCCACACGCCCCAAGTCTCCAGTATCCACACCTAATAATAATATAGAAATCGGCTGTTCTTCTCCTAGCGTCACTGCACTGCCACGAATGGGATCCACACCTTCTACCGATTCATATACTTCATCGGTTGCTTTATCAACATGGCGAACCACATTCAGTACATATGCTCCAGCCCCTACAAATAACATAAGGACTAGAAAAAGAAAAATCTTTAATCCTCTTCTTTTCTTCTTACGTGAGCGTGATCTTCTCTCTGACATTATATACCCCTCTCTTAGTAGCTATCGTCTACGTATTCTTCTTCGACATATTCATCTTCATAACTAGCGTATTCTAAATTATAGTAATCTGTGTCGGATAAGTGTAAATCTTCCATTTCAATAGGATTTAATTCCAATTGTTCACGTAATTTATTAGATAGTTCTAATCGCTCTTCTGGATGAACATAGAAATAGTAGATATCTTCGAGCCATAGTTCCTCACCTGTCAAACTATCCTGCTTAAAGTTTTCTAGTGACTTACCGTAAGCTGCGTACATATCTGTCATATCCTTAAAGGTTAAGTTCGTTCGAACGTTATCTTCTAGCGTTTCCAAGATATCCTGATAATTGCGAATCGTCCCTAAACTTAATGCTTTATCTAATATCGCTTTAATTACAATTTTCTCTCTCTTTTGTCTGCCGAAATCTCCATCAGGATCGGTCTTACGCATCCGAGAAAAAGCTAACGCTTCTTTTCCGTCAAGAATTCTTGTTTCACCTTGCGTAAAATAATTCCCCTGATAATCGAATGTTAGAGGGCTTGTAACTTCAATCCCACCTAAGGCATCTACAATATCAATCAATCCAGTCATGTTTACTTCTACATAGTAATCAATGGGAACATTTACTAACTCTTGTATAGAGTTAATTGCCATCTCGGCTTCTCCAAATGCATATGCATGGGTCAACTTATCATAGAAAAGAGAGCCATCATAGGTTTCGTAGCCATCCATTAAAGCATATGTATCTCTTGGAATACTGACTAACGTTGTTGTCCTTGTTTTAGGATTTACCGTACCAATTAGAATGGCATCTGATCGACCGGGTTGATCTTGACGATCGATTGTTCCATTATCCACGCCCAGAAATACAAAGGAAATAGGCTGTGTCGCTTCAATGACTACTTGGGATTCTCGTTTATTTTCAGTATTGATACTATTAAAAATATTATTTGCAGTATTATTCACATCCATGAAGGTCTTCCAAAACAATGTATACAAAACTAAAAATACTCCCATTGCTCCGTAAAAGATATATCTTTTTTTACGCTTCTTCTTTAGTAGGTCACTTCTTTTCATTTCGCTCATATATTTATTAGTGCCTCTTTCCTATATTTCATCATTACACACTAGTATAGCTGAATGAAAGAAAATAAAAAAGTAGCAATCAAACACGGGAGTTTGACACTTACGAATCGAAAAAGCATCCGGAAAGCCCGAGAGGGCTTATTTTTTTTGTCAAATTTATCGGTTAAATTTTGCGTGACTTAGCGTGATTTGTTATAATGAAAATAAAAAGGAGCTGTTCTTATGCGGTTGAAAGTTTCAAAATCTAAAAACGCTGCCTCCTTCTACGTTACCAAAACCATCTATGAGAACGGAAAGGAACGAACCATCACGGTAGAGAAGCTCGGCACTGAAAAGGAGCTCCGTGAAAAACTGGATGGGCAAGATCCTTATGCATGGGCAAAAACGTATGTGTCGGAGCTTACTGCGAAGGAAAAAGAAAACCAGCGAGAAATCCTCGCTCCCTTATCCCCTATCAAACAAATCGAAAAAAATCAGCCTTGTCTATTCAATGGTGGCTACCTGTTCCTCCAGGATATTTATTATGATTTAAAGTTAGACAAGA
>NZ_FJND01000023.1:0-30074 GCF_900067165.1 Trichococcus sp. ES5 | reverse complement strand
CCAGACCCGTCTATCTGAGTCGTGACGATCGCATTATTGCTCATTTTATGACTTGTTTCATCTCACTTATGGTAGTGAGGGTGTTGGAGAAAAAAATGGGAGAAAAGTTTACTTGCCAAGAGACCATCACAAAACTAAGGGAAATGAACTTCATGGAACTCCGTGGTGAGGGATTCATTCCGGCCTATACTAGAACAGATTTCACAGATTCCCTACATGAAGCCTTTGGCTTCCGAACAGACTATCAGATTCTACCTACAAAAAAAATGAAAAAAATTTTTAAAATGACCAAAACCACGAAAAAGGTACGCACTTTTTAACAAAATAAAAAAGCCGAAAAAAGCTGTAATAGCAGCATTTTCTCGGCTTTTTTCCTTCTACAAGTGTCAAAGACAGGAGTATAGCTGAATGAAAGAAAATAAAAAAGTAGCAATCAAACACTTTAACAGAAACGTAAAGAAAAGACTGAACCTTTTTCAAGATTCAGCCTTTTCAAATATGTCCTGTACTGCTTGATAGCTTTCTACTGTTCCGATATCATATCTTCTCCCCTTAAAGAGATATGCATGTACTTCTTTTTGCTTGATCAAATACGGAACAAAATGCCCAGGAGCATCCGGATTATTGCCATCCTCTAGATATTTATGGAAGTATGGTAATGTTTCCTTCTTGTATAAATAAAAGGCAGGTACACAATACGTTGAACGCGGTTGTTCTGGTTTCTCTTCAAAAGACAAAACGTTCTGATGATTATCTAATTCAATAACACCAGCTCGCTTCAGTTGTGCTTCGTTCTGTTCATGATAAGCAGTGATACAATCAGTTCCAACTTCTTGGAAATAGTTAGCAAAATCTGACAATTCAAAATCAAATAAATTGTCTCCTGCTAACACCATTAAGTCATCAGAGACATCCAGCTGGTCAATCACATATTGAATGTCCCCAATCGCTCCTAAGCGTGTATCATTCGTCATCGTACCATCATTTACAACTGTTAACTTCTTCGTATAGTTGGTACTTTTTACCCATTCCTCAAAGTGACTCGTAAACTTGTTATTCGTCACAATTATTACTTCATCAATCTCATCCACTTTTTCAAGTTTCTCTGCGATATAATCCAATATCGTCTTCCCAGCAACCTCCAACAACGGTTTCGGCTGGTCTTTCGTAAGTGGATATAATCTCGTTGCATACCCTGCCGCTAATACGATGGCTTTCATCTACTTCACCGCCTCCAGATTTTTCACTAAGCTAGCTCCATCAGCGGTTTTACAAAAGTTTACTGCGTAGCTATCTTTGTATTCTGGATGGCGAACTGGATAGACACTATCAATCTTCGCTTTAATTTCTTCTTTGTAAGCAGGATCAATCAAGCCTATAACAGCACCTCGGTACCCAGCGCCGCTAGGACGAGCGCCATATACTCCTTTACATTCACGCAAAAGATAGTAAATACTCTTCATCTCAGGAATTCCTGATTCATATTGGTAGAAGGAACTTTCACCAGACTCGAACATTAATTGTCCAAATTTCTCGAGGTTCCCTTCCGACCAAGCTTCTGCCCCATCTAATACACGTTGCTGTTCAGTAAAGAAATGAGCTGCGCGTTTTCGGAATCTTGCTGGTATTTGCTCTTTATAAGCTTCATATACGTTCACTGGTATGTCCCGAAGTTGGACACTTTGTAAAGGAGTGATTTCCATTCCACCTAGCTCTTGCATCAGCCACCCAGCTACACGAACTTCATCGACCCGGTTATTGAAATCAGTGCTAATTAAATCCTTTGAAATACCAGAATAAACTACCACTACTTCAAATTCAGGCATGCTAGCCCCTTTTTGAATCATTTCGTAATTGTTCGTTTGACAATCCATTACCATTAATTGATTGTCCATACTTAAGATATTTGCGGATTGATCGAGGATGCCATTCTTCAATCCAATAAATTTAGTTTCGACCCAGTGGCTGTATTGAATCAATTCTAATTTAGAGACTTCTATATCATTTACGTCACATAGAGCCATCAAGTAAGCTGTCGTAACAGCTGCTGAAGAACTGAGTCCTCCAATAGGCAGCTTACCACTTACAAGGGCATTAATTCCCCTTTTCAAAACGTAGTCTTGTTTTAAGGATAAAACCGCACCACGGATGTAATTTCCCCAGAATCCTGGAATATATTCTGATTCATGGGAAATGTGGAAGAGTTCTTTGTCTGGAAAATCCATACTTTCAATACGCACATATCCATCTTCTGTAGGAGCATATACCATATCTACACTAGCATCCAGAGTCATCCCGGTGACTCGTCCACCTTGATGATCCGAATGAGCACCGAGAGGACAAATACGTAATGGAGAACGAACTGCACGGTAGTCTTCATTAGCATACGTTTCTCTAAATCTCTTTATTAAACGATTCAAATTATTACCTCCGCATTATTTCTTATGATAGTAATTCACATACCAGTCTGTAAAACGTTGCAAACCATCTTGTATGGAAGTCTCTGGTTTGAAGCCAATTGCCTCTTGTAATTTATCCGTAGAAGCATAGGTTGCTGGAACATCACCAGGTTTGATAGGTTCGAAAATCTTTTCAAATTCGACTTCTCTTCCCAAAGAATTACTTAATGCTTTTTCTAGAGAAGTAATGAATACCATTAATTTCTCTGGGTTATTGTTCCCAATATTGAATACCGTGTGTCCCGATGTTGGTTTTTCAATAAGTCCAATAATCCCTGTAATAATATCATCAATATAAGTAAAGTCGCGGTATAAATCATTCTCGAAATCACCGTTATTAAAAATATGGATGGGTTCATTATTGAAGAACTTATCTGTAAAACCAAAATAAGCCATGTCTGGTCGTCCCATCGGCCCATAAACTGTAAAGAAACGCAGACCAGTAGCTGGGATACCATAAAGATGACTATACGTATGAGCCATTAATTCATTGGATTTCTTGGTAGCTGCATATAAAGACACTGGATTATCAACGAAATCAGTCTCTTCAAACGGAACTTTCTTGTTGGATCCGTAAACAGAACTCGAAGAAGCATATAATAAATGCTCCACTGGATTGTGGCGGCATGCTTCTAGAATGTTATGAAAGCCCACAATGTTGCTTTGGATGTACGCATCCGGGTTCTCAATTGAGTATCGGACTCCTGCCTGCGCAGCTAAGTTCACCACGATATCAAATTTGTTTGCAGCGAATAATTCATGGATCGCTTCTTTATCGGCAAGGTCCATTTCTGCAAAAGTAAACGCAGGGTGTTCTTTAATTTTATTCAAGCGTTCGTGTTTCAAATTTACATCATAATAGTCATTTAAATTGTCGATTCCGACTACGTTATGTCCTTCTTGAAGCAAACGTTCGGATAGGTAATAACCGACAAAACCAGCTGCTCCGGTTACAAGTATGGATTTAGGTTGCATGCGTTTCTCCTTTTATTCGTGCTCATTGGCGTATTTAACTAACTTTTCTCGAATGATATCATCTGGTTGTGATAGTATATTCTCCACAAAAGCCATTGTTTCATCCAGCTTGTACTTTGTACTATTTCCCACAAATATTTTCTCGAAGACTTGTTGTTCGGATAATTGTCCGTCTGCCAACAATTCCTCATATAACTTCTCTCCAGGGCGAATTCCCGTTTCAAGAATTGGTATGTCCGCTTCAGTGAAGCCTGAAAGACGAATCATTTTCTTCGCCAAATCAACAATTCGGACAGGCTCGCCCATATCCAGAATGAAGATTTCTCCACCCTTTGCTAATACACCGGCTTGGATAACCAGACGACTAGCTTCAGGGATAGTCATGAAATAACGAATCATGCGGAAGTCAGTGACTGTCACCGGACCACCGTTAGCGATTTGTTCGCGGAAGACAGGTATTACACTCCCTCGACTGCCCAATACGTTTCCAAAACGTACAGCTGCAAACTTGGTCTTACCAGGTTCATTCAACGCTGTAACAATCATTTCAGCAATCCGCTTAGTAGAACCCATCACGTTAGTTGGACGAACCGCCTTATCTGTGGAAATCATGACAAAACTCTTCACACCTACTGATTTGGCAGCTTCCGCTATATTCTTCGTACCATAGACATTATTCTTGATAGATTCAGTTGGATTGTATTCCATTAACGGCACATGCTTATGTGCAGCCGCGTGATACACTTGATCCGGTTTGAACTTTTCCATAATACTAAAGATTCGTTTTCGGTCTTGAATATCCGCAATTACTGGTACGATTTCAATCGAACGGCCGTATAGATTACGTAATTCCTTATCAATCAAGTAAATCGAATTTTCACCGTGACCCAACAAAATCAGTTTCGCTGGTTCAAACTTGGCCACCTGACGACATACTTCCGAACCGATGGAACCACCGGCCCCACTCACCAACACCACTTTGCCGTGCAGCTGCTCGGCAATCGTTGATTTATCGAGTTGTACTTCTTCACGTCCCAACAAGTCCACTACATCGATGTCGCGGAAACGATTGACACTTAGTTTACCTTTTAAGACATCTTCAATGCTTGGCATTTGGTTGACCTTGACATCAACCGCCGAACAATGTGCGATGATTCGCTCTAAATCGTCAGGGGTAGCTGATGGGATGGCGATGGTTACTTGATCAATTTTATACTCCCTTACCAAAGCCGGTATATCCTCTTCCGTTCCTAAAACTGGAATGTCGAAGAGCAGCGAGTCTTGCTTGCCTGGATCTTGGTCAACAATCCCAATAATATCTACTTCACCCGGTCTTTTCGTTAGGTTGCTGATGAAGAGGTTTCCTCCATCGCCTGCCCCTACAATGAGTGTACGTATTTTATCTTCTTTATTCGTCCCCTTAAAAGACTGCCCACTTTTGTACTCATGATACAATCGCCACAATACACGTGACCCGGGAATCAGCAGTAAACTGAAAGCATACATTAAGAAGATGTAGCGGTAACTGACTGAGCGGATAAACAGAATAGATATCAGTCCAGATACCGCAAAGGAAACTGTCATGGAAATAACTGCCCGTAGAATTTCATACATACTCGTGTAGCGGATAATCCGGGAAAATAAATGGTTACGTACACCAAATCCCAAATAGACAAGAATGGATACACCAATCATGACGTAATAGAAATTGTTTTCTGGTCGAATATAGGCTTCTACCATAAAATGGGCCAAGAAAGCCGAAAACAAAATAAACAGCGAATCAACAAACATTAAAATAAAGGCTTTCTGCCCTCTTGTTAAACGCATACTAAAATCAACTCCTCCTAAGTAAAACTAAAACAAGCCAAACCATTTCTTTTTCTTGCGAACTTCTTGTGGTGCTTCTGTTTGGACATAATCACCATTAATTAGACTTTTTGTTGTTTGATGAAACTGTTGAACTTTCCCAGCACCAAAATCTTTTTCCAACTTCTCAAAAGCATCTTTCATGCGGAATGACCGCCCACGTGTGTTATGAGCATCCGAAGCCAGAAAATGTACTAAATTTGCCTCAATTAGTTGTCTGCTGAGTTCCGCTGTTTCTTTACCAAAAACGCCGGCATAGCTGCTCGCAGTGAGCTGCGCTAGTGCGCCTCTTTCCACAAACTCCAGTAACTTGTTTGGATTTTCAATAATTTCCTGATTTCGTTCGGGATGTACAATGATTGGCACGATTCCTTTTTGTTGCAAGGAGAAGAAGAGCTGTTCTGCATAGTGTGGAATGGTCATAGTAGGAAACTCAATCAACAAGTATCTATTATCTTCATCTACAAAGAGGATTTCATCGTTCTCAATCCCCGCTAGAATGTCGCCACTTAACCGTACTTCCTGTGCTGGGAAAACTTCCAGCGGAATTCTCTCAGCGTCCAGCTTTTGTTGCAGCTCATTCGTCAAGCTAATCACATCGTGCTTTTTATTCTCAAATTTTCCGTTCAAGTGATGCGGTGTTGCCAGTATATGGGTAATACCTTCCTCAACCGCTAAACGCGCTAAAGCGAAGGACTCATCCCATGACCGGGCACCATCATCAATATTAGGAAGAATATGACAATGAAGATCTAACATGTTCGTATCTTCCTTCCTGTTTTTAATATAGACAAATTTAATTATACAGTATATTGATAGAACATACTATAAGAATTAAAAGAAAAAGGCACTGGTTTTTGAACTGCAAAACCTTGTGCCTCCTGCTTAATTTTCTTCTGTGTAATAGTAGTAGTAACTGTTATCCTGCTCGCTGGTTGGGACTTGGTTATAGACGACCCCCAGCACATTTGCATTGACGCGTTTTAAGATTTCATTTGCTTTCAGCATATTTTCTTTTTTAGCTACTCCATGACGTACAACAAAGATTGTCCCTTCTGCACGTCCAGCCATGATTTGTGCATCACCGAAGCCTAACAAAGGTGGAGTATCGAAGATAACTAAATCATACTTACTAACTAGTTTGTCTTGAAGATCCTTCATGCGATTGCTACCAATCAATTCAGCTGGATTTGGTGGTATTGGACCACAGGTCATCAATGATAGATTGTTGATATCTGTCTCCAATACACACTCTTCCACTGTCAGTTCTGGATTCGATAATAGAGATGTCATCCCTGCTCCATTCAACACCTGGAATGCTTTGTGGACGGATGGACGACGAAAATCTGATTCTGCCAACAATACTCTATATCCTTGACGAGCAAATGTAATTGCTAAGTTTGCCGACACAGTGGATTTCCCAGCATCCGGCATAGATGATGTAACCACTAAGGATTTGTATTTTTATCTACCATGGCGAACTCAATGTTGGTTCTCAAGGTTCTAAATTGCTCGGATATTAAGGAGCCAGGAGAAGCTAGTGTAATCAGCCCTTTATAATTCTTTTTGCTTCTTTTTTTTCTGCCAAATACCATTAGACTACCCTTCTTCCACTTCTAGATTCAATTCTTTGTTCTTCATGACGGACAGCCATGTCTTTCAGTTCCTTTTCGGTCATTAAGGAGATGGCTCCTAGGTCGGTCCAGCCGATTTGTTCGTTGATGAATCGACTGTCTTTGATTGTGTTGTCCAAAATTTCACTTAACATTATGTATCCTACACCTAAAAGCAAGCCTATAATTAAGCCCACTGCCATATTTAGGGGTACATTTGGTGAGACTGCATTAAGATTCGGTTCGGTGCAAAAATCAACCGGTTCTGTACTTCCATCCCATTCGGAAATTTATATGGTGTTTGCCAGTTATTCATCGGTTCCCTCCTCTAGAAAATAACGCAGTGGGTTGTGGAGGAAGGTTTGCCACAACGGTTTTGGAATTTTCACTTGCTCCCGTTCAGAAACGTGCAGGTTTGATTTGATAGAATGATCTCCCCGGAGAATCTTCCATGCCCAATCTGGATCAATTACGGCCGCATTGCCAATGGAACATAGAGGAACCTGTTGTAAAACAGCATCAACATCTCTGTGCGTTCGAATATTTCCACAGCCGATGAGTGGCGTATCCCCTACATGCTCTTTGATGGCCGGAAGAATCTGCTCTCCTGTCTGAGCTTGTTTCCTAAAGTCATTCAACGACACATGGACGTAATCCAAGCCTTCTTTCGTAATCTGTTCTAACAAGAAGCAAGTGTCTTCTAGTCGAATTCCTGGAACTTCATATTCTTCTGGCGAAAAGCGGTACCCGATTAGAAAGGGTCTGGTTGCGCATTCGTTGACTGCTTCTTGGCAGGCTCGTATGACGGCAAGCGGAAAGCGTAGCCGCCTTTCTCTTGTGCCACCCCACTCGTCCTTTCGTCGGTTCGAATGCGGAGAATAGAACTGTTGGAGGAGATACGTGTTTGCTCCGTGCAATTCTACACCATCGAAGCCTAGTCGAATCGCCAACTCTGTAGCTTTCTTGAACGCTTGGATGATTTCTTTTATTTCAGCCATACTCATCTCTTTCGGGTAAGAAGCAAATGATCGTACAGCAGGAATCCGACTCGGTGCAATCGGCTGTCGTCCGCCAATAAACAGAGGCTGCGCTAACCTTCCAGCATGATACAGTTGAATAAACACCTTTACTTTTTGGTGGTGGAGCTGTTTTACGAGTTGGGTTAATGCTGCATGATTACAAGAATCATAAATGTTCCAACCTGCTGAAAAAGCACTGCCAGTTGGCGAAACGCTGTGCGAGCCAAGAATGACTGCACCGAATCCTTTACTTCGGTGTAAAATAAACGCCACATCTTCAGTTGATAAACCACCTGATTCTGTACCGCTGCTTGTTGTCATGGGCGCCAACATCAATCGGTTTGCCACCTCTACGCCACTTGAAAAAGTAAAACCTTCCATTCTTCACCCTCCTTTCAAAAAACGAGGCAGGAAAATGACTCCCGCCTCGTTTTTAATCTACATTTAACTATTCCAATCTGCTGGATAAGTCACGTAAATAAAGCGTGCTTTTCCTTCCACAGAAAACTGAATATCTGTGTCTTTTGGAATATAAAGCAGTTCACCTGGATGGGCGGTTACTTTTCTTCCGTCGATAATGATGCTGAGGGTTCCTTCAATCATATAATCGATTTCATCATAACCCAGATGCCAGTCAAAGGTGGTGTCTTCCATCACCATTAACCCAAGACCCAAACGTGGACTTTCTTCAAGTGTCACTAAGTCACGTGTGTAAACACGGTGGTTCGGGTTCCCAGTGTCCAAGCGATGTTCTTCGGTCACATCGAACAATGGCAATTTGATTGCCATTACTCCGCTTGGATCAATCTCTCTTGCGGAGTCCTGTTTGCTGTATTCCTGCATCAACAGCTCACGGACCATGCGTTCGATATCTGCTCTATTTATATTTGTCATCTGCACACATCCTTTAAGCGGCTACTTCTTCAGTAGAGGTTACTTCTTTTTTGATATTTTTGGTAATCAGCATGGCAACGGCAATGGCAGAGAATCCACCTACTAATTTCCCAACAATCATCGGCATAATAATCTCAGGAGCAACTCCAGCCGTAAAGCCTAAGTGGTCTCCGATGGCAAAGGAAGCAGAAACAGCGAAGGCAATGTTGATTACTTTCCCGCGGTTGTCCATGTTCTTAACTGACTGGAACATCGCGATGTTATTTGCCAATGAAGCAATTAAACCAGCAGCAGCGATATCATTCATACCAAGGAGATCGCCTGCTTTCATTAATGGTTTCTTGAAGAGTTTGGTAATAATCAATACTAAACCATATGCTCCAGCTAACGTAATGGCGATACTACCGACTGTTTCAAACGCCACTGCAAGGGATTCTTGATTGTCAAACAGCTTCACGCCGACTAACCATTCCAAACCACCAATTGCTAAACCGATTGTTGCGACTGCGACAATCAACTTCCCAAAGACGATAAAACCGTTAATCATTTTCGATGGGAATCTCCATAGTCCAAGAGCAATCAAGATTGCTACTAGAATAATCGGAATCAAGTTCACCAAGATCTTACCAAAACCAATTCCCATCAACAATCCGCCTACCATTGCGCCCACTGGAATCGTTACAATCCCACATAGGATTCCTTGAGCTAAGAATGGACGGTCTTTTACTTCGATGATTCCTAAACCGACTGGAATCGAGAAAACAAGCGTTGCTCCCATCATGGCTCCCAAAATCCCACCAGAGAAGAGAACGATTTCTGCATCAGCAGTCATTTGTTGAGCTAGGAAGAAACCACCCATATCAATTGATAACAACGTTCCTGCAAACATCGCAGGATCTGCGCCAACTAGTTCAAACAATGGAACAACAATTGGACTTAACCAATCAGATAATTTAGGTGCCAAGACAATAATACCAGCCATGGATAGTGCTAATGCTCCCATTGCTAACAAGCCTTCTTCGAATTGCTTACCAAGCTCGAAGCGATCTCCGATGGCACGATCGATTGCACCAAGGACCATGATGATTGCCATGATCCAAATAATAATTTCACTAATGCTCATATGCTTCCCTCCAATATCAAGTATTTACTCTTTTGGATATTCTACTGAATCAATAATCCCAACAATCACCATGTCCACTGGAATCGTGCGGTTTTCGAAAGAAATACGCGCGGAACTGCCGGTTGTAATTAAGACTTGTTCCCCAATTCCAGCTCCTGCATGGTCAACAGCTACTACTAACTCAGGACTTGCTTCGTGTTCATTTAATTGTTTTTCGACTAAGAGGAATTTCAATCCATTTAGTTTTTCATCCTTGCGGGTCGCCCACAAGCTCCCAACTACTTTTCCAATAATCATTCGGCATCCCTCACTTCTAACTGAATATTTTGTTCACGTAAATAGTCTTTTGCGAGTGCCGTAATAATCATGTCAGGAGTAGCATAGAACGTATCACCGGCAGATAATTTCTTGTTTTGAATTTTCGCTGCGGTAATCAATTCTTTCTTCTTCTGAGTAGTTGGAGCTGTTTGAGTCACTGCTGGATGATGAAAGGCTGATTCTTGCTTAAACTGAACGCCCCATTTACGAAGTTCAACCTTTGCTTTCTCGAACGCAGCTTGCATACTTTTTGGCATGAACGCTTTCTCGATTCCTTCTTCCAGCACCACAACAGTCTTTTGCTGCATCAACCGGTTCAGTAAAGCTTCTTCCATTTCATTCATAGGCATTAATCCTGCCAAACGAGTCATCTGATACAACTCAAGTTCTGTCACAATCACTACTTCGGGAGTGGAAAGTTCCATTGGTGCTACTTGTTGGAACCCTCTCTCCTCGTAGTAACGGGAAATATAATCTTTCGCTTTCCCAACGAACGTAAATTGTTCTTTGTCTGGCTGTGGTTCTATCTCTGCCATCACTCGGTCGGTTACCAATTGAATGAGTTTTTCTAATTGTTCCATCCTAATCAGTCCTTTTTGATGATGCGGCCTTTGGTACCAGACTTGAAGCCACATGCATTTGCTTCGTCATAATCGATGTGCATGAAGGTTTCAAACTTTGGACTCACGCGAACGACCACATCGTCAAAAATTAACGGACGCTCACTCATCACTTGGACTTTCACTACTTCTTTATCTTTCACATTCAAACGTGCTGCCTCTTGTTCCTTCACATGGATATGACGCTTCGCTACGATTAAACCTTCATCTAAAATGACATGCTTATTGCCTGCCATAATCATGATGCCAGGAGTCCCTTTTGTATCTCCGCTCAAGCGTAATGGTGCACGAACACCTAATTTTTGAGCATCCGTAAAGGAAATCTCTACTTGGCTCTTGTCTCTAGCAGGGCCCAGCACCACAACTTGATGCAGAACTCCTTTAGGACCTACTAGGGTAACTCTTTCTTTACCAGCAAATTGGCCCGGTTGGGATAAATACTTTGTAGGTAGTAGTTTGTGATCTTTTCCAAACAAGATATCAATGTGTTCTTGTGAAAGGTGCACATGTCTACCACTTGCTTCTATTTCAAAGGTTTGTTCCATATTCGCTTTGACACGAACCGCAACTTCTTCAATTAATTGATCGAATGAGATGGTCATACGCTCCTCCCCTTATTACTTTCTCCTATTTCTTGAATCATTAACATCCAAACAAAATCCGCTAAAAAACGGCATGCTTTGATGAGTCGGTAATATTCTTCAAACGGTAAGCAAGTTTGGAAGCTGGAAGCTTCCACTTGTAAGTTACGAATCTGTGTGTAGAGACGGTATACCATTAAGGCAACTTCGCCGTCTGTATAATTTGGCAGAAAGGTATCCGCTGAATAAAAATCTGCCAGCGGATATTTTCCTGGATCCATCTGGTAATGAACAGAATCGTTCTCATAAAACCGCAATTGACGGAAATCCTGCAATACATTCAAAACGCTGTCTAATTCAGTAATCAATCCTCGATTTTGTTGCTGGAGGCTGATTTGTTGACCATACAGAACTTCCCCAATCACTTGCTCCACTTTGATTTTCCAATTCAAGCTGAATTGCGGATGCAGCAAGCTCTCATCACGGATGATTGGTGCTTGGCATACGACTGGTTCTTCTGCTTTCTCAACCGGAACCGGCTCGGATTGTTCTTCATAAATCACTTTGACATCGGTCAAATAACTCTTTGCTGAAGGAGTAATGATGGTTCCTGGTTCCAGCACCAACACTTTTGTTTCCTTCAAATTAGTCGTCCGCAACAATTTCCGAATATTATTTTCTGTTAGAATTGCCATTTATTCACGTCCCTTCGTTAAAGAAAAGGCTGGGACATATCTAGATATGCCTCAGCCTCCTGCTGTAGGATTCGGATAAGGTCTGCTTATTCGCCTGCTTCCATTTTGAAACGGCCGCTTTCCTTACCGCTTCCTCATTGTATTTCTTTAACGGTTCCTCTTCAAACGACTATTGTAGGTCGTATTTTGGCAAGATTGCATCTACTTCAGCATGTGGACGAGGGATTACGTGTACTGATACTAATTCGCCAACTGCTTCAGCTGCTGCTGCTCCTGCGTCTGTTGCTGCTTTAACAGCACCAACGTCTCCGCGTACCATAACGGTTACCAATCCGCCACCTACGTGTTCTTTACCGATCAAAGTTACGTTTGCTGCCTTCACCATTGCGTCTGAAGCTTCTACTGCTGCTACCAATCCTTTTGTTTCGATCATACCTAATGCGTTTGTGCTAGCCATTTTATTTTCCTCCTAATAGTTGGGTTTTTTAGTTTTTGTTACCTAGTTGTTGGGTGTTACTTTAGTTTTTCGAGCACTCGTTCTACTAGTAAGTTTACGAGTTCATCTTTATCAATGTCTTTTACAGGTGTTGCTTCTGTTTCTTCAAATACGTCGTCACCGCGCAAGTCCTCTAGTTCGCGAACGCCCCAAGCAATCCGGCGTAAGTTGAACAAGTTTTGAGGGCCAATATTATCGGACGTTGAGCTTCCGCCTACTGCACCACAGCCCAATGTGAGCGCTGGGAACAGGTTGGTTGTAGCACCAATACCACCCAATGTTGCAGATGTATTGACTAATAAGCGAGAAACCGGTTTGCGTAAGGCAAATTCTTGAATGACTGCGTCGTCTGATGAATGAATCGCCATCGTATGTCCGGCACCTTCTTGGAAGAGAATCTCCATCGACAAGTCACATGCTTCTTCCCAGCCTTTTGCTGTGTAGAAAGCCAAGATTGGCGCCAATTTCTCTCTCGAGTACGGAGCGTGTAGCCCAACGCGGTCTTCTTCTGCTAGCAAGACACGAGCATCTGCTGGCACTTGAATACCCGCTAACTTCGCAATTTCTTGTACCGGCTTGCCGACAATTTTCGGATTCATTCGGCCGTCTGGACGTAGAATGAATTTTTCCAATTTTTTGGCATCTTCGGTTGGCAAGAAATAGCCGCCTTGCTTCTTGAATTCTGCTACGACTTTTGCTTTGCTAACTTCTTCAACGATAATCGATTGTTCAGAAGCACAAATCGTACCGTTATCGAAGGTTTTAGACTCCATGATTTGCTTCACAGCTTTTGGAATGTCTGCAGTTTTTTCAATGAATGCCGGCCCGTTCCCTGGTCCTACTCCAATAGCTGGTGTGCCAGAAGAATACGCAGCGCGTACCATTGCAGATCCACCTGTCGCAAGAATCAAGTTCGTGTCGCGGTTGGTCATTAATTCACTAGTCGCTTGCATGGTTACTTGGGTAATCACACTCAGTGTGCCCTCCGGTAAACCAACTTTTTGACCTGCTTCATTCATGATACGGACCGTTTCAATGATTGAATCTAGTGCGCTTGGGTGCGGGGAGAAGACGATTGCATTCCCTGCCTTCACTGAAATTAACGCCTTGTAGATAACTGTTGACGTTGGGTTTGTTGAAGGAATCAATCCTGCAACGACTCCCACTGGTACGGCTACTTCCATATACTTCGCCGCTTCGCTCTTATGAACAATACCTACTGTTTTCATGTCTTTAATGGCGTTCAAAACATCACGGGAAGCGAAGGCATTCTTCAATACCTTATCTTGCCATCTACCAAATCCGGTTTCTTTTTCTGCCATTTTGGCCAGTTTCACACGGTTGGCGTAAGCTGCTTTTGCCATTGTTTTGACGATGAGGTCAATCTCTTCTTGCGAACGGGTTGCTAATTCTTTTTGTGCTGCTTTTGCCTTTTTAAGTAAGTTTCTCGTTTCTTGTATCGACAAAAGATCTTTATCTGTCAGGTTCACTCATCCTTCACTCCTTTCTCTAATAACGCACGGATTAATCGATCTTTGTTGGCATATTTAATCTCTTTCTTCGTCAACGAATCAATGTTCCGCTTATAGGCGAGGGAGCGTAATTCCACAACTTTCATTTGGTCCAATTTTTCTGGATCTAACTCGGCTCCTGGAATCCGTTCATGCGCTTGTTCCAGAATTTTTTTGATTTCTTCTTCTGGAACTTCCAGTACTTCCGTCTTCAATTCTTCCATTGTTTCCGGTTTAATCTCCGGTTTTTCGATTGGTTTCACTGGATTAGAAGCAACTGGTTCCTCGTGTTTTTCTTCTTTTTGATACTTCTTCAACAACATGCGTTCCACCTGTTCATCCAAACGGGCGATGACATGGCTGGAAACGAAACTGTCTGTATTTTTCACAACCTCTGCACCTGCTTCTACGGCTGCATGAATCGCAGCCACATCTCCTAGTAACTGGACGGTTGTTAAACCACCACGGATTCGACGATTGCCAAGTAACTCTACATCTGCTGCCTTCATCGCCGCATCTGCAGCAAGGACAGCGCCAAGCATTCCTTTTACTTCAATTAATCCTAATGCTCTCTGTACCATTCTCACCACCGCCTATTAATAGCCGGTTGGATTGTCGGCTACAGCAAGGACAGCTTTTTCGAAAGCTTCACACGCTGCTTTACAGGCAGATTGTGAACCGGTCAAGAGTGCGCCAGCAAAGTTGGTTTCGGTCGGCGGTCCGTAAAAGACGCCCATTTGTACGTCTGCTGCCTTCATTGCTGCATCCAGTGCATAAATCGCTTCTAGTGGAGGAGCAATTAAGTAAGCAATTGCATTGCCTTCTCTTGTGTTGGCTCCTTTTGATAAAAATGTTCCAGTTCGAGATACACAGTGAGCAAAGTAAATGACGGAATCATCGTCATTGGCACTGTAAAAACTTGCGCCATGTTCAATGACTTCTATCGCTGCATCCAATCCGCTACGAACTTCTGCTGGACTTGGTCCGGCAATGATTCCAATTACTTCTCCAGCTAACTTGGTTGAAGCGTTCGCTGCACCTGCATACAGGCTTTTGGCATAAACAACATCGACCGCTGCTTTCTTAGTCGCTTCATCAAGTGCTACATAAGTGACATCATCGCTGTCCGATGTGATGATTCCAATACTTTTTTGATCGGGCCCTAGTTCGAGTTCCTTTGCCAGTGCATCATCCACATTCGGAATGATCTTTACACTTAGAACGGATGCTCCAAGTCTGTCTTGTCTCATTTGGAATCCTCCTTTTAACGTTGTTCTTTCAGGTCAAGCCCTGATTTTTTCATATCCAACATTTTCTTGATCAAGTCAGCGATATAAGCGCCGGCTTCAACTGCTGGAGTTCCGCCTTGGTGAATGTTGGAAACAACGGTTCTACGTGCTTCTGGCATTCCAACGGTTGGTTTGTAAGCAATGTATGCACTCATTGATTCAGCGGTCACGAGACCTGGGCGTTCACCGATTAACAAGCAAACTACTTCAGCGCCCGTTGCGTCTCCAACCGGATCCATGGCTGGCACACGGCAGTGTTTCACGAAAACTACTTCGCCAAAATCTAATCCATGCATCTTCAGTCCTTGGCGAATGGCAGGCAAGATGTCTTGGATGTTCGCTTCAATTGCTGCCGAGCTTAATCCATCTCCTACCATGATTGCTACCTTGGTATTTGGTTTAATTGCTTGTTTGACTTTCGCCATTTCTTGGTCGTCAAATTTACGGCCTAAGTCTGGACGAGTAATGTAGGTGTCTTTGTCACCGCAAAGCGTTTCTACTTCAACAAATTTCATCTCCTTCAACAAGTCTTCATCTACATAAGAGAAAACTGCATCTTGTGCCGCTGCGTGGTCCGCACGGAAGCGTAACGCTGGCTCCGTCTTGTAACGTGTACCGGCGCGCCATAACCCAAGACGGGCTGGTGTGAAGGACTTCATTTTTTTGTATCCTTCTGGATCTTGTGCATTTGGCACTAAGAATTGTTTGCGAATATTTACTTCTGTGATATCTGGAATCGATCCTTCTTCCACATTTGTCTGTTTCGTTGGTGCTTCTTTCGTTGCGATGGTAGTTGCGGTTGCAACTGGTGTTTCTTCCACAATTTCACTTAAAATGGATTTAATCATATTCTTTAAATCGTTCTCGTTCACTTAGATTCCCTCCTTTACTTATTCCGTTTATTTACGCTTCAAGAAGACAGATGCATCGCCAGCTAATTCAGTCAAGCGACCGTTTTCACTGAAGCCCATTTTTTCCATCCATGCATCGAATTCTTTGGTTGGGCGTTTGTTGAGTAGTTGACGAATGCTTGCTGTTTCATGGAAACCAGTTGTTTGGTAGTTCAACATTACGTCATCAGCATTTGGAATTCCCATGATGAAGTTTACGCCTGCGACAGCTAGCAGAACGGTTAAGTTCTCTGCATCGTTTTGATCAGCCTTCATATGGTTGGTGTAACATACGTCACAGCCCATTGAAATTCCGGTTAGTTTACCCATGAAGTGGTCTTCCAACCCTGCTCGGATTACTTGTTGGGAATCATATAAATATTCTGGTCCGATAAATCCAACAACCGTGTTTACCATAAATGGATCGTATTTCTTCGCGAAACCATAACATCTTGCTTCCATCGTTACTTGGTCCACGTTGTGATGCGCATCGGATGACAACTCAGAACCTTGCCCTGTTTCAAAGTACATCACATTTGGTCCAACTGCGGTGCCGCGTTTCAAAGCTAGGTCATTTGCGTCTTGTAACATTTGTGCACTGATCCCGAAAGCTTCGTTTCCTTTTTGAGAACCGGCAATGGATTGGAAAATCAAACCAGATGGTGCTCCTTGATCGATTGCTTCCATTTGAGTAGAAACGTGTGCTAATACGGTATGTTGGGTTGGAATTTCCCATTCTTCCATAAAGTCATTGAACTTATGCAAGATTCGTTTCACACTCTCTGTCGTATCATCCACTGGATTCAAGCCAATAACCGCATCCCCAATCCCCATGGATACACCTTCCATAACGGAAGCCATAATTCCATCAATATTGTCAGTTGGATGGTTTGGTTGTAGACGAGCACTGAATGTTCCTGGCTCACCAATCGTTGTGTTCGCTGTTTTGGTCACAATAATTTTTTGTGCACCCATAATCAAGTCTAAGTTCGACATGATTTTTGTTACGGCCGCCACCATCTCTGCGGTCAAACCGTTTGAAATACGGTGAATATCATAATTTGTTGTATTCAAATCCAAAATCCATTCGCGTAAATCCGCAACGGTCCAGTTCTTGATTTTTTCGTACGTATGCAAGTTCACCCGGTCAATAATAATACGGGTTACCTCGTCTAGTTCGTAGGGAACAGCTGGATTGTTAAATAAATCGGAAAGCTTAAGATTGGAAAGAACAACCTTCGCAGCGACACGTTCCTCTGCACTTTCAGCGGCAACACCAGCTAGGTGGTCGCCTGATTTTTCTTCATTGGCTTTTCCCATCACTTCCATTACGGAATTGAATGAGTAGGTCCGGCCAAAGAGCGTGGTCTTTAAAATCATGAATGAATCCTCCTTTAATCATTAGTTAAATACAAGTGTTTTGACGACGACAGGCAGTACTGAACCGTCTGCAATCGGATTACCAATATCAATGTAGTCTCCATTTTGTACATGCACACTGTCAATGCATACAAAAGGATACGCTGCTGGTAATTGTGCATACAGACTATGTCCTAGTGCCTTTGCCATGTCTTCTTTGACCAAGATGACGAGTGGATCGCCTTTTTGGATGACTTTCTCTAACCCCTTCACGATAGCCGCTGCTAAATCTTGGATATACTGGAAGCGTGGATTGACCGCTCCTTCAAAAGCTAAGGCAATAAGCTGCTGTTCGCCGTCTGCTTCAAACCAATTCAGCTTTTCTTCAATGGCTTGCGCCATCTTCTCGATGCTGGCCTGGTCTTCGTCTTCTTTTGAAAGCTTCAAAACCGGCACATTTTGAAGCGGTAGAATCTTGTCTTTGTAGGTGATGGTACTTCCGCTGACATCTGTTGTATGAGATCCTGCTCCTACAACCGTTGCTCGGATGGTTTCCACACTCTCGATTACTTCAAACTGCTCGAAAAGTTTTGATTGGGCAATCTTTCGTCCCAGTAAAATACCAATGTCTCCATACTTAAATGGTGCTTCGTCCGTATCTTTCTGGATATAATCGGCTACCCCACCGGAAAAAGAGACATACTCTACTTTTCGTTCAGTCCGCAAGTCCTTATTCGTAATCAGTAAGTCATAATACGGACTCTTTTCCCCAACACCCAAACTGTTTTCCATCACTTGAACCATAATGGACAATAGTTTATTCAAATCAGTCAAATCAATGGTCTGATTGAGCCTTAGCTGTAGCCGTTCTGCTTGAATAATAGTCTCAAGCTTCGGTGCAATATACGTAATCTTCCGTTGCTCATTAACCTTGATGAGCCGGCCGCCAATGTCAAAGCAACCTGTATCTTGGATATCGCCGTCATGGAAACAAACGAGGTTCGTTGTTCCACCACCAATATCAAAATTAACGGTAGTCGTATGGTAGTGTACGGAGTAAGAATGCGTACCCGCGCCCTTTCCAGCAATGATGCTCTCGAGGTCGGGTCCTGCTGTTGCGACAACAAAGTCTCCCGCGAATCCACTCAACGCTTCCGCTACAGCGCGGGAATTTTCTTTCCGAACGGTTTCACCCGTAATAATAATGGCACCCGTTTGGATGTCTTTTTGCTTCACACCAGCTTTTTGATACTGTTGTTCCACAAATCGTTTAATTTGGTTGGCATCAATCAAGTTGTTCGTCAAGATTGGTGTAAAGAGAATGTCACTTTTATAAATGACTTTCTTATCCGTAATCGAGATTCGTGGAATGGTAAAAGCTGAAGCCATGTTCTCGATATATAATTCAGAAAGCACTAACTGCGTAGTGGAAGTGCCGATATCAATGCCCACGCTCAATAATTTTTCAGCCATTCCCTCACTCCCTTCAAAAAAGACGCTGAAAGAAAGGTCTCTACAGGAGAGTCCTTTTTATCAGCGCCTTTGCTTTTTTTCTTACGACCTTGTAAGAAAGGATTATTTAGTTCTTAAATGTAATGCGAGTTTTTGTGCCATGTGGGTTAGAATCAACCGCAATGGTACCGTTCAACTTACTTTCCACAAAACTAGTAACAATCTGAAGTCCCAAATTGTGCTGGCCATGTGCTTCAAAGTCGAAGCCGCTGCCATTGTCTGCGACATAAATAAAAATCAAATCGTTCTCTTGTTTGATTTCTACGTGAATCTTGCCCATCCCGGTTTCTTTATCGGTAAAGGCATGGTCATAACTGTTTTGAATCAGTTCATTCATAATAAGGGCAATCGTTACAGCCTTGTTGCTGTCTAGAATAATTTCTGAGTCAATTTCGCTTTGGAAATCAATTTCCCTTTGATCTGAGAAAAACCGAGTAAGGTTGAAAATAACGGCATCCAGTACCATTTTAAGCTGTACATTGTCTTCCTTTTGTTTAGATAGCAGTTCGTGTGTTGCTGCAATCGATAGGACGCGGTTGACGCTCTCATTCAGTACTTTCTTCGCTTCTGGACTCTCGGCTCGTCGAGCTTGTAGCCGCAGTAAGGATACTACTGTTTGCAAGTTATTTTTTACACGGTGGTGGATTTCTTGGATCGTTACAAATTCTTCTTCCTTGCGTGACTCTTTCACCTTCTGATCGGTAATGTCTTTCATGATTTGAATGACAAAACCGTTCGAAGGGAGATGAATAATTTTACTCTTGAAGTAGTACTGGTCGAACTTGATTTCTCTGCCTTTCAAACTTTCGAACTCGCCTAGAGAAACCAAACTCAAAATACGGTCAAAAGTCATTAAGTCAAGTGCCAGGTTATCATAGTGAAGCGAATTAATGGAGTCCATATAGCCAAACGTTTGATAGTATTGACCCGCTGCTTTATTATGATGTCTCAAAATCCCCTTTGCATCAAAGATTAAAATGATATCATCTAAAAAGTTTGCGATGGACTGCTCTACCTTTTCCATTTCTTCAAGTGCCAGACTGACTTCCTCGTACGATTGATCACGGTTTCTTACGTCAAACTGATGCTTGATTTCATTGCTGATATTCTGCTCAACAATGAAGACCGCAATCGTTTTGTTTTTATACTTCATCGGATACGAGGTTTGCTTAATCAATACACCTTCTTGCGAACGTGCATTTAATTCAATCGAAGTCTGCGATGTCTCCAAAGTGCGCAAAGGACCTGGTTCGTCTTTCCGGTAAGCAATCTTGCCAACCACACGCTCCTTATACAAAGAAGGGGAGTATAAGGGACGACGATGACAAACCACAATCGCTTCCCCGGTAAAGGCATCCCGCACATCTACGAAAACATCATAATCTTCATAGCGCTTATCCGATAGAGCATCTGCTACTTGTTCTTTTAAGAAAGCAATTTCTTGATCATTCAGCTTGGTGTAGCGTTCGCAAATATTTTGGATATCTTCATCCACTACATGTGGCTTATTCATCAAGCATCACCAATAATTCTGCTACTTTAATCATCGGAATACGCTTCTGCATACTGATCGAGCGCATTTTTTTGTAGGCAGCATCTTCATTAATTTGTTCAGTTGCCATCAATTTCCCTTTGGCCTTCTCAATCACTTTCCGCTCTTCTAACTTGCGGGTAAGTGTTTCCAGCTCTTTGGCCATCTTTTCATGTTCTTTCCCCTTTGCTAAGGCTAGTTCTACCATCGGCAACAAAGATTGTTCATGAAGAGGCTTTACCAAATATCCAAGCGCACCAAAACTAGTCGCCTTTTGGATGTATTGCTGATCGCTATAGGCAGTTAACAAGATAATCCCTGACGTTGTTCCTTCTGCTACGATTTTCTTTGAAGCAGTCAGACCATCTAAAATCGGCATTTTAATATCCATGATCACTAAATCGGGTTTCGTTTCTTGACAGACCCGGATTGCTTCAAAACCATCTGATGCTTCCCCTACCACTTGGTGCCCCGCGCCTTCTAAAATGTCTCGGATATCCAGCCTTGTGATTGGTTCATCATCAACAACTACGATTCTTCCACTCATTATTTCACCTCATTGTTTTAACTAACCGTTAGTGCGACACGGTTAAAACCTAGTACTTTTTCCATTGTGTCGAGCACTTCTTCTAATGCGACAATGACAGATGAAACATCTCCGGTAATCACAACAGAACCTGAAAAACGATCAACAAACCCGATTTCAATATCCGCTGCTTTAGTCGCAATATCAACAGCAATAATCGCTGCTTCGCTTGGGGTGATGGTCATGATTCCAATCGCATCCGCCTGGGTGTTTAACACACCAAGCTTCCCATAAATCTCAGGGTCAGGTTTTGCAATCGCATGGGCAACCGTAATTTGTTTCCCGGGAACATACTCCTGTATGATTCTTTCCTTTTCCAATGAGTACGCCTCCTTGTCCTAACTATGCATATGCCTGTTCTAAGATTTGCACGATATCCGCTGGCGTCGCTATGACAGGGTTTGTGTCAGAGCAGCGATCCTTCAGCGCATCTATTGCGATTTGGTGTTTGTGTTCTTCGAAAATACTGCGTTCAACACCCCACTTCGAAAAAGTGGTCGGCATATTTAAACGCTTTTCTAGCGAAACGATTGCATTCGTCAAGCTTCGAACGCCCATCTTTGGACTTCCTGCACTTAACCCCAGCTGTTTCGCTATTTTCGTGTATCGTTTTGCTATCTCCAAATGATTCATTGCCCCATTGCTCGTCACTCCACTATTATAACGGATAACGTGCGGTAATAATATGCCATTCAAGCGTCCATGTGCGATATGGAATCGTGCTCCGGCTGCATGAGCGATGCCGTGGTTGATTCCGAGAGACGCTTGGTTGAATGCCAGACCTGCCAAACATGAAGCCACATGCATTTTCTCGCGTGCCTCCATGTCCTGCCCGTCGCGATATGCTCGTTCTAAATACTCAAACACATAGACAATCGCTTTTTCAGCAAGAGCATCGGATATTTCATTCGCCTTCGTTGAGACATACGCCTCTAGAGCATGGGTCAATACATCGATACCGGTATCGGCCGTCGGAATCGGTGGCAAATCCCGTACCAATGACGCATCTAGGATTGCTTCATCTGGTAAAATTTCGTCCGTAACTAACGGGTACTTCACTTCTTTCTCAGCGTCCGTAATGATTGCGAAGTTGGTTACTTCTGAACCTGTTCCGCTGGTCGTCGGGATCACGAGAAAAGGAATATTACCGAAAGTACCGCTTTGTCTGCCAAAGTATAGCATTGCTTTTGCTGCATCAATCGCAGAACCACCTCCCAATGCGAGGAGCATGGTGGGATGAAAGTCTTTTGCTTGCTCAATTCCTTGAACAATCGTATCAATAGGTGGATCAGGAACAACTTCAGAAAACACCATTGTTTCCACACTCGCTGAAAAGTGGCTGGTTACCGTTTGATAAATTGCTGAATGAGCGATGAATGAATCCGTAATGATTAAAATCTTTTCGTCTCTAAATTCACTCAAACGGGACAAGCTATTCTCACCGAGATATAAAGTCGTTCCAAATCTGATTTTTTCCATTCTGAACCTCCTTCCTACAAAAAAAGCCGTAAGCAAACAAGTATCTCATTCGATACTTTGTTTCTTACGGCTTCGTCGCTCGTATTTGATGGCACGCCCTTGTGCTCTAACTGCTATAAGCGTACTATTGTTTTTTCAGGTTGTCAACAAAATTTTGAAAAACGGTTCCAAAAACGTTAATCTTTTAAATCTGCCTTCGTAATTTCTGTATGGAAGACACGTCCACTGCGCTCATAGAGCACGTCTTGTACGTTTGCTTCTGCATTTACTACTCGAGCAACGGCAAAGAAGTAATCAGATAATCGGTTCACAAAACGAACCACTTCTTCGTTCATATCATTCGTCCACATGAACGTAACGATTTCTCGCTCTGCTCTTCTCGCTACCGTGCGGGCGAAGTGAAGTTGGCTCGCAAGCTTCGTGCCGCCTGGCAAAATGAAAGATTCAACGACTGGCGGAACATCGGCATACTCATCGATGCGACTTTCTAACCAGAGTGTCAGTTCTTTATGAACGCGGTATGGATTCTTCCCATGTGGTGTCGCTAAGTCATTCCCACAGTCGAACAAATATTGTTGAATGGTCATTAGTTCTTCACGTAACGCTGGTGTAGCTTCATCAGAACTTGCAGCCATACCGACGATACTATTTAGTTCATCCACTGTTCCATATGCGGTTACCCGCTCTGAATCTTTGGCAACTTGCATACCGCCAATAATTCTTGTATACCCTTTATCGCCTGTTCTAGTATAAATTTGCATGTATTCTTCATCCTTCCAGATATTCAATTAATGCCGTGATTCCCGTATCCGATACAGCCGACACTTGAAAAATTCTTTCCACACCGGCTAATCGGAGACGCTCTTCGGCTCC
The DNA here is from genome assembly GCF_900067165.1 of Trichococcus sp. ES5. Taxonomy (NCBI): domain Bacteria; kingdom Bacillati; phylum Bacillota; class Bacilli; order Lactobacillales; family Carnobacteriaceae; genus Trichococcus; species Trichococcus sp. ES5. Next base: position 6,385 of record NZ_FJND01000023.1, on the reverse strand, counting down.
CTGGAGGATCGTTTCATCCTCACATAAATCCGTTTTTGTAATGATGCCAATACATGGCTTCATTAAGTTTTGAGCAAAATTGGGTGAATAGATTTGTTCTTTTTCCATCACATTCGCAACCAACCCAATTACTTCTGCTTCCGCAGCCATCATTTGCAACGCATTGTAGTAGCGCCGATGCTGCACAAACTCACCCGGTGTATCAATAATCTGGGGATAGTACTCAACGGCTTGCGTTTTTTGGTAGCGCAATTCTTCTCCAACGATGCGTTGGCAGAGTGTTGTCTTCCCACTGCCGATGGACCCAATCAACATGATTTTCTTCATTTGATTCCTCATCCTTCTAGGTCCGTGTAATCGCAGGAACACTGAAGCTCATCTGTGTTTTCAGTGCCGTAGTTGAAGCGTTCATTGCCATTTCCACCGCAGCCACGTCACCCAAGATAAAGACTGAACCACTGAAACGATCAACAAAGCCGATGGTCACCGGCGCTGCTTTCTTGGCATGATCGACTGCAATAATCGCCACTTCACTTGGGGTAATGGTCATGATGCCAACGGCTTGATAATGCTCATCGTGCAACCCTAACTTTTCAAAAATCCGTCGATCCGGATGCGCAATGATATGCGCCAAAGTAACTTGCTTCCCTGGTACGGACTCAAATATTTTACGATCCTTTTGTATCATTTCTTCGCCCCTCATTTCTTTGAATGAAAGCGCAACACACACGTTCATAGTAATTGGGAATGAAATTTCTGTCAAGAGACGGAACTTTATTTCTTCATCGAAGAAAGGATCAAAGGTCGTAAAATAGGTTCCAAAATAAGGTAAAAGACTGCATTTCCAAACGCATGCATCAAGTCAAAAGGTACGCCCATCAAGTAGTAGGACCAAAAATTGGTCATGCCAAACATTTTGGAAGAGAAGATGGAAATAACAAATCCATATAGAAGACCTGCCAAAAAGGCAAAAATAACCATGAGCCATTTTGTCTCCATTTTTCTATATAAAGGTCTAAGAAACACCCCGGTGAACCCGATTATTACCATGTAGCTAATCATTTGATAAAAAATCCACGGTCCCATTCCAAGCACCAAATTCGACAAGATGAGTGAGAGTGCTGTCACAATCAGCCCGTCCCTCGTGCCAAACGTCAGCGTAATGATTAGCAATACGGCCGTCATGGGCTGTACATTCGGCAAGAACTGGAAAACAATTCGACCTACATAGCACAGAGCTACTAAAATCGAGAGCACCGCAATTCGTTTCACTGAAAAATTCGACTGTTTTTTTAGGATAGTGGTTCGAGTTTCCATTCCACAACATCTCCCTCTTGGAGTTCAGTGTCATTTGCACCTGCCGGAGCCATTTCGCCGTTTAAGTCAAATAGCCAGTACTTACTTGCTTCTACATCTTGTTCATGACCGTTGATGGATTCAATAAACGTATCTTTCTCTACAATTTCATAATTTTCTTTCATTACATCTAATAAGATTGCTCCTGGTTCTACTTCCACTTCTTTGGTGCCGCCTTCTATTTCTTCGCCGTCTACACTCACATGAATCGTTACCGCTACGGTTTCTTCAGCCACGCTGGAGGATACCGCGCTGCTCGTTTCCGTTACTTGTGTATCACTGTCTGAAACGCCACAACCTGTTAAAATAAACCCTGCTGCCAATAATGCCAAATACTTTTTCATAAATACCACTCCTAATTTTTATTGGCTAAAAACGAGGACTGGTTGACCGACGCTGGTCCTTCCTTCCACCTTGAAGATCAGTCCTTGCCCTTAGCTGTGACGGATAGAACCCCTACTCATTTTTGCTAAAATGAATATGGAAGCTGTTTTTTGAGTACAAAAAAAGCCTATGCACCATTACATAGACTTCAAACGACACTGTTTTACCTCGAAACAGCAACGCATGCATATTAGCAAACGAAAATAAAGATCTGACTCCATATGTTTCCATATGATTACAGTGGCGGGACCGTGTTGGGATTGAACCAAACTTCCATATTCTCGTTGTCTTTGAATGGTACTTCTATCCCCTTCATTGTAGTCCATCAAAATGGAATTGGCAAGGGGGAAAGTTGTACTAATCTTCTTTTAGAGACAAGACGCCATCTTTCATGACGTAGACTTTATCGCAGTAATCAATCAAGCGCTCGTCATGGGTTACCATAATCGTCGCTTTATTTTTTTCCTTTGTTTCGCGGGCAAGAATTTCGACTACTTCAAATGCTTTCGTTGTATCCAAACTTGCGGTCGGCTCATCCGCTAAAATAACGGATGGATCATGATAAAGGGCACGAGCAATCGCAACCCGTTGGCGTTCACCACCGGACAAATCACTTGGATATTTGTTGCGCAGCTTCGTAATGCCTAGCCCTTCGAATAAGTCTTCTGCCTTCTCTTTATCAAACTTCGAGCGTTCTACTTTATTAACCAAACGCATTTGGTCTTCTACTTTCAGAAAAGGAACCAAGTTTGATGCTTGAAGAATAAAGCCGATTTCTTCAAAACGCATTTTATTGCGTTCTTTTTGATCTACTTCACTGAACTTCTGCTCACGAATCAAGACACGCCCTTCTGTCGGGGTTTGCAACCCTCCGATAATGGTTAGGAAGGTACTCTTACCGGAACCACTTGGACCAATAATCGCCACGAATTCGCCGCTCTCTACTGAGAAGTCGGTCTTTTTCAAAGCTTCTACTTCTTTATTTCCATCATTAAATGATTTCGTAACACCTTGCAATTCAATTAGTTTCATCTTCTTGTCCTCCTATCCAATTGCTTCTAGCGGATCAATTTTCGCAACGGTACGAACGGAGAAGAATGCTCCCAGTACAGCGAAAAGAATCAGCAAGCCAGTAATTCCACCCAGGAACAGTGGATTCGTGCGGTATGGTACAGAAGCTGGAAGAACAAGCGATGTTCCTACTGTCAACAACAATCCAATTCCAACTCCAATTGCTGCAAGCAGAAATGTCTGCGCGACAACAGATTTCGCAATATAGAAGGTAGAAATTCCTTGTGCCTTCATGACCCCAAACATGCTTGATCCTGAATAATTCATAGTTTTCCTAAATATTCACTAAAAGCGTATTGTGGCGCTATTATTCTATCTGTATCCCTGCACCCTTTGGGTGTACAAAAAGAACCCCAATCTGCTATGGTTAAAGCGTCTAAACCTAACCAAAGAAAGGGGTTCTCTCAATGGCTACATTACAGGAAAAACGCGTAAATTTCAACTCGAAATTGGTAGTGAATCATACGGGCGGGAATCTTTCCACGGATTCTGGCTTGATTTTGGTGAAAGAATTCATGGATTCGATTGGCTTCTCAAAATTAGCCGCCCATTTTCTCACGTTCCAAGACAACCGAAGCTACTGGATTCATGACAACATTTCCTTGCTGGAACAACTCTTGTTCCAATTGATTGGCGGCTATCCTGCGGATTCATCCGCCAACTCACTGAAGGAAGACCCAGTTTTCCAACTGGTGCTTGAGAAGGAAGCCATTGCCTCACAAGCTTCCCTTTCCCGGTTCTGGGACCGAATGAGTGAGACAACGATTTCCCAGTTCCAAACTTTGAACCAAGCAATGATCGATAAAGTGCGCTTGGAACGGAACGCGACGGAGCTCATTATCGACCTGGACTCCACCCATTCCGATACGTTTGGCAACCAGGAAGCCACCAATTTTAATGCCCACTACAGGACAAACGGTTATCACCCCTTGGTGGCTTTTGATGGCCTGACTGGTGATTTCTTGAAAGCAGAACTTCGTTCTGGCAATGTGTATACCTCAAAAGGAATAAAGGATTTCCTGGAACCGATGCTGGCACATTATAGCCAGACACTTCCCTGCACAGATATACTGGTCAGAGGGGACAGTGGTTTTGCAACCCCTGAGGTGTATGATACTTGTGAAGCCCATCAAAGCTATTATGTTGTTCGCCTGAAGAATAATACGAAGTTGGCTGAGATAGCGGAGTCTTTCATCCTCATCGGAAATGATCATCCTTGGGAGGAAAGAGAGGTCCACTACTATTCCACCACCTACCAAGCAAAAAGTTGGAAGAAGGCGCGCCGGATTTGCATCAAATCCACCCGGGAAGCGAACGAGCTGCTGTTCAGGCACGAGTATTTGATCACGAATTGCTCGGAGGACCTGTCCGCTCAGACCATGTTCCGGCTTTATCACAACCGGGGAACCATGGAAAATTTCATCAAGGAAGCAAAGAATGGCTTCTATTTTGACAAGACCGACAGTTCCTCCTTTTTGGAGAACCATGCCCGCATGATGGTTAGCCTGTTGGCTTACAACCTGACTAATTTCATGAAATCAATCTGCTTGCCAGCGAATGAAGCCGCCTTCCAAGTCGATACGCTTCGTCTACGCCTGTTCAAAGTGGCTGGAAAACTTATAAAGAGCGGCCGTCGGCTATTTCTCAAATTGAGTTCCTCCCACGTTTACCAACAGTCGTTCTACCATTTGTTACAAAAAATCCAACAGTTGGCTTGGTAAGTCATGCGAATGGCTATTTTTAAAAAATCAGATGGAACCCAAGGGGTTCCTGCGCCCAAAAATAGGGCTCAAACCCGAAGTTGCCTGATGTGAACCCAAAATATCTGGTCGATTTAGTAAAATCAATGTGATACAAAAAAATCGGAATGCTTAAACGTTAAAAAAGACATTTTTCAAGAAGATTTCAGGAGTATGAATAATTCAGGTTGATTTTTGTAATGTTAATACGTAAATAAAGATTCCGATTACGATTGCGGCAATCATAATCAAGAAGCCGATCATCAAGCCAAAGGTCAACACTTGTGCCGTATAACCAGGAATTTCCTCAATGTAATCTTTGATGGAATACCAACGTAAATCATCATTCTCTAGTTCAATTCCGTTTTCAGAACGAACGACCAAGGCGCTGATTCTTCCTTCTTCAGAATCATCTTTTTGATCGAAACGTACTTCTTGATACGTACCAACCGTTCCATATAAAACGGGTGCCACGTTAAACTTCGCATCTTCAGTAAAACCAACAACCTCAATGCTTAAATCATTACCGGCAAGATTCAATTTATCGCCAATCTCAATTCCAAATTCTTCTTGCATACTGATGTCCGCCACTACTTGATGGTCTTTGATATCCGCCAGCCAAAATTACCACTAGTGACATAGTTATTACCAGTCAGTGACACAAAACTTACCACTTAGTGACATTGAAATTACCACTCGGTAAAATAGATGATTAAATCAACAATACCTCCAATATAATGAAGGAGCACACCAGTGTGCAAAAACATTATATTGGAGGTATTTTTTATGATTCAATATCGAAAAATATTGGAAATGGCCCAAGAGGGCTTGAGCTTGCGGACTGTATCCGCAAGTACAGGTCACGGTCGGCCAAAAGTCACTGAAATTCTTCAGTTGGCTAAAGAAAAAGGACTTGAATGTCCTCTAACAGAGGAAATGGATGACCATTGGATAGAAGAATTTCTGTATCCATACAAAGCCATTGAAAATTCAGGCTACGGCATGATTGATTTTGAACTCGTGCACAGGGAACTGGCTAAACCCAATGTAACTTTGTCGCTGCTTCATTACGAGTATGAAGTCAGCTGTCGTGCAAATGGCAAGATTCCCTATACCTATCGCTCTTTTTTACGTCATTACAAAGCTTATGCAGACAAGTACAAGGCAACCCTTAGGGTTCGAAGAAAACCAGGAGAAATCATGGAAGTGGATTGGGCAGGATCCACAGCATTTATTGTTGATCGAGATACAGGTGAAAAAGTAAAGACTTATGTTTTTGTCGCAACGCTTCCGTGTAGTCAATTGTCATATGCCGAGGCTACTTTATCCATGGATCTCAACGCCTGGATTGGTGCACACAACCGTGCTTTTGAATACTTTGGAGGAAGCACGCAGATTGTTGTTCCGGATAATCTTAAAACCTCCGTGACCCGCCATACGCTGAAGGAACTCGTGTTGAATCCGACATACCGTGAAATGTGTGATCATTATGGGACTTTATGCATGCCAGCAAGGGTCAGGGCCCCGCGCGACAAAGCATCTGTTGAAGGCTCTGTCAGCACCATATCGACATGGATAATTGCGGCCTTGCGAAACGAACATTGTTTTACTCTGACTGACTTGAATCAAAAAATCAGCCTGAAGCTCGAAGAATTCAATCATAGAGACTTCTCGAAAAAGAAAGGCACTCGCTTTACAGCGTTTGAAGAAGAGGAGAAATTCGCACTTTCCCCTCTACCAGCAAAACCATACAAAATGGCCGAGTGGAGAACCGCTAAAGTACGCCTGGATTATCATATCAGTATTGGAAATATGTTTTATTCCGTCCCATATGA
>NZ_FJND01000022.1:0-30932 GCF_900067165.1 Trichococcus sp. ES5 | reverse complement strand
CACTCGGTTGAGCACTGGCGTGCTCGATAAACGCGCTCACGCGTTGGGTGGCCATCGAAACTTCCGTATGTTCTTTTTCCAAGTTCATCTGGTCCACTTTTTTCTGAAGTTCTTCGATAGCGTTGGGGTTCTCCGCTAGTAACTTCTCTTTGTTTCCAAAATTTTGTATCACGCGAATCTTTGGTTTCTTTGTTTCGGGATCCCTGTAAGATTCCGCGATGCGCACGTATTCCTGATTCCGATTTTTGAAAATTTGAAGATACATTTCCGACACCACCTTTACAGCTATTATAACATATATACATCCATATATACAATATAAAAACAAGTGAAAAGCGCTAGAAACATTATAAAATTAACGTTTCTAGCACTTTTTGATTGATTAAACTGTAAAAGTCGGGAAAAAGACCGCAGTTAAGGGCTTTTTTAGTACTACGTTATAATAATCCGGGAATGAAGGTTAGAAGACCGCCCATCAAACAAGAAGGGCGGTCTTTAATTTACTATGAGTAAATCCGTATAAATACATACTAAAAGTGGAGCAAGAACTATTTAGAAATAAATAATTCAATAGTTCAATCTTCCATTCTACGTTCAGTCCATTTATCACTCGGTGTATCGTCATCCCAATCACTATCATCTAATTTATATTCCTCAGGAATTTCTTCATCAAAAGAATCAGTGGTCCAATCATAATGCTCGTTAATCCAATCATCGCGATCGCGCATATTAATTACCATCCTTTCAAATAGAGAAACAAATTTTGGATATTAATTGTACAAGTTTACATGCTTAGATATCTACTGTATTTAAAAAGGTTATATTCCTTCTCAAATCAATATATATCTTCAAAAATTATTCTTTATTTCCGGAAGATCTTTTCACACCAGCATCTGAACGCTTCGCCCGCCAACTACCGTCATTGTTTCTAGTCCTATTTTGGCCTGCTGTTGGACCTGTTTTAACTACCGGTCCACCAGTATATCTAGGGGCCTTATTTGGGTCTTTTTTTTCTGTCATAACAAATTATCCTTTCTATCTCTAATATAGATTTTTATTAAAGTTATCAGTATTTATTGTATGAAGACGGCTTAAGAATATTTAATAAACCATATTATTTTTTGTAAGTAATCTGTGAATCTATAATTATGTCTAATAGTTAAGTGTTCGAATTAAGAAAACTATTTCTTTTTAAAGTTTGAGCCAATATCAGTTAAAACTTCCATGATATCCACAGTCTTATCGTCAGTATTTTTTTCAAATGCATTAGCTACTCCAAAGCCCATTGCTTCAGTAAAGGTAACAGCCACACCTGCATTGATAACGCCTCCCATTATTGTTCCTACTCCAGGGATCATCTTTAAAATATTACCTACTGCACTTTTTCCAATAGTAGACATCAAAGTAGACTTGACAGCACCGGATAATAATCCTTCTGAAATTTCTTGACCATAGGCTTTGTAAATAGCCATAATCATCGTTGTTTGAATCGGTATTAATAAAGCTGCATCTGAAAAAGGAATAGGACTTGCTGAAACAGTTGCTGCAGCTACTGCAGCCGTATGAATTGCCACATGGGCAGAATCTTTAATTGCCAATAGGAATACACAACCTTTCATTTTACTTTTTTTTTTTATTTTGATATGATTAATGATATCATTAACGTTATTGGAGGTCAAAAGAAAAGCATGAATATAATTGGGGAAGCTAAAAAAAGAATATCTAGTTTACCTACTGGTACTCAATTTTCTTTAAATGATTTATTTACTGGAATTGAATGGAATCATTTTGAAAAAAAAGATCGTTTATTAGCAGGTAGAAACTTCTTTGCTCTTGTTGAGGATAAAAAAATTTCAGATGTGGAATCAAATGGAAAAACCAGTGGTAATAAGCAGATTTATATAAAAAAATGAGAGTAACATGATTCTGATAAAAGAATGAAAAAATCTCCTAAAATAAACTTGTGGATAGGTAGTTAAATAGCTTCCACAGCGAATACCGGTAAGGAAAAAAATATAGTTAATAAACGGGAAAGACCTTTTGATGTAAGGTTATTAAATATATTGTTAGCTTAGATAAAATTCAAGTCTATTGTCGAAACTTGGGATGTCTGTAAACGTAGAAGGAAGAATTCTTCTATTTTTGGTGAACTTACGTAGCACTCAAATTTTCTGTCCTTATATAAAGACTGTTTTTATCATTATAGTGACATCAAAAAAATGTTTGTCTGACAAAGTGATTACTTTAGCTATGAAAGTATCCTTCAATTTTTTAACAGTAATTGTTCAAGAAAGACCATGCTATTTGAGTATTAGCAGATAGTATAGGAATACGGTCGCCAATACTCGTTCTGATGAACAGATATTTATACGAGCATGTATAGAGGTGGATAATATAGATATATAAATAAATTCCTAATATTATACGATTTTTCCGAAGTAAATCAGGCAGTGACATGAGTATCCTGTAATCGTATATGAAATAGCGTTTCTAAAGAATATCGAGTGGAAATTTCAATTTTCCACTCGATATTTTTTTGGTTTATAAAAGTCCGTATTCTCGAAGTGAGAGCCATTCCTTACCAGAAACAATGATATGGTCCAGCAAGTCAATTCCGAGGATACTCCCGGCTTCTTCCATACGTTTGGTGAAGATAAGGTCCGCTTCTGAGGGCTCTGTGTTGCCGCTGGGGTGGTTATGATAGACTAAAATCCGGGCGCCGTTGTTAAGTAAAGCACTTCGAAAGATTTCTCGCGGGTGAGCCACGCTTGTATTTAAACTTCCTGTGAAAACACGGTGAATTGCATTGATTTTATTTTTCGTATCCAGAATAACCACTAGGACCACCTCCTGGGCTTCATCTCCAATCTCAGTTGCCCCAAATCGGCCCGCCTCATGGGTGGAAGCAATGTTGTCCTGGTATTGTATAGGGCGTTCCATTACGATTTGTTTAACGCGTACAATCTCCGTAACCACTTCTTGTTTCCATTCCACTTTTACTTTTTTAGTCATATTCTTTTCCTTCTCTCTCTTATATTTCAAAACGGAAAATCCTGCCTTATGTTATTGGTAAGTGACTTTTTTAATGTCTTCTTGGCCTATTTGCAAGGGAATCAGGATGGGCAATAATTCTCGTTTCAACCATTCTTGGTCCGGTACATTATTCAAAAAATTCCCGAATGTAGTGAGGACTAATTTGTTAAATCCTTTCACAATAGCGTAATTTTCATAGGGAAGGGCTCCGGCTACAACGTGGGCAATGGTTTCCGTGTCTGCTTTAATTTTTCCTTTGTAAATCCCGTGGATATAGACACTTACTAATTCTGATTTTCCTTGAGTCATTTTATTTCCTCCTTTTGTTTTGTGACGCCTAAGCGAGAGCTAAAAGCTGAATTTTTTCCGTTTTGTTGGCTAGCCAGTGCTCATGAGGAAAAATCAGAATCAAGAAAAAAGAGGCTCTTGCCACTTCAGTGGGTAGAGCCTCTTTAGACAAAAAGTTTTTTGGATTGGACGCCAGGGAGTGAGAAAAAAGTTTTTGCGGTTCTTGATTTTGATTTCTGTTCCCGGATAGCAGCATGTGGGACCGAAGGAGGGGCCTCCCGCATGTCGATTGCCATGGAACAGTCCGAAATGGTAAAGCCCTGATCCGGCTCCGTTGGATCGTTCAGGGCGTATGGCGACACAAAACGAAAAAATGATTATGAACTGCTTTTATTCTTTTGTTTTTGAGGAATCGACTGTGAGGGTGGGAGATTTTTTTGTCAGTTGATGGATATGGGATCTGTGTTTGAATTTGAAAAGGCCTCAAAATCCTTTATTTTCGCTCCGTTTTTGTTAGAGGTCTTTATTAAAGCTCGCAATTTCAAATATATAGCAGCTTTCCGGTTAGAAATAAGAATATACGTTCGAATCTTGTTGCGAACCCCCTTCCGATAGCGATAAAATAGAAGAAAAGAACGGATCTGACTAGCAGATAGCTTGTGAAAAAGGGGAGAACGCGCATATGTTACGAGGAGAAAAAATTGTATTTACAGGTAAATTGGATACGTTGTCTCGGAAACAAGCGCAGGCATTAGTCACTGCCTTAGGAGGAAAGCCGCAAGCAGCTGTCACTAAAGATACCACCATCCTTGTGGTCGGAAAGGCGAACACTAATCTCTTTCAAGAAGACCCGCGAAGTCTGAAGATGCAAAAAGTGGAAGCTTTGCAGCAGGAGGGCCAACTGATTAGCGTTTTATCGGAAAAAGCTTTCCTGGAGCAAGTGTCTGCCCATCTGAATCAGGTTGTGGGTATGATGAATGTAACCGGAAAATAGATTAGATGAATAAATGATACCTATGAGTAGGGGGAAAAGAAGGGACAAATCTATAAAATGGCTTTGTCCCTTCTTTTTTAAGGAGTACTGAGTACTCCGTTATCGTTCAGCTGTATAGGGTGGGAAAATAAGAGTGTAGAAACATAAGTAACTTAAAAACATTCCGTGATTTGAGATTTGGATAAAAGCTGGAGGAATGATCACACATGGTTTTTATTTCATGAAACTTATCCAAGAATACCAGAATGTAAGGTTGAGTGGCCAGATTTACTTTAAGACTTGCGAGTTAATAGAATTACTGTCAAAAACGTGGTGAGGGGATAGAATTATTGTAAAAAAATTTGAAAACATCTACATTTTTATTTACTGAGACAATAAAAAGAAGTACAATAAATATTAGGTGAGAGTCTGGCCCTGCACCAGGAGGTGAGAACTTGATAGGATTAGAATATATTTTAAACCTCTATAATCTTCAACATATAGAACTTGCAGAAAAACTTGGCATAAAAAAACAAAATATAAACATGTGGGTGAAAGGGCGACAGAACATTCCAAAGAAATATCTACCAGTATTAGAAGAACTCTTTGGTATTGATCAGTCCTATTTTGGACGTGAACTCAGTGTAATTGATCAGTTAGAAATCCAGAAGGAAAAGCTGAAAAGAGATCTGAAGCCTGTAATCAATAAGCATGAACAGCAGTTTTATTTGGGAGAGATTAATGATCTTGTTGAAGTTCCCATCTATGATAAAGAAGAAATGAATGCAATTGAGCGAGATATAGAAAAGGCCAAGCTGGTATCTAAGTTTAAGGCCACGATGGATGTAGTAGATAATAATCCGTACTTGGAGACCTATAAGCTGATCGTAGAACTACTTGAAAAAGTGCAGCATGAATCAGTTCTACACAAAACGGTTGAAGCATTGGCCCACTATTACGAAGTCTTACCTGATTGGGTAAGCAGCGAACCGGAACAAGAAGGCTTTGAAAGTGAAATATTTGAAGTCTTTGATGATCATAACTATTAAACATTTGGAGGGAATATTAATGTCTGAAAACACAGGAAACATTGGATTTGAAGAGACACTTTGGAAAGCGGCAGACAAGCTGAGAGGTAGCGTGGATGCCAGTGAATATAAACACGTGGTACTGGGACTGATCTTCCTTAAGTACATATCCGATAAATTTGAAACAAAGTTTAATGCGCTTGTAGAAGAAGGTGCAGGCTTTGAAGAGGATCGAGATGAGTATGAAGCAGAGAATATCTTTTGGGTTCCCAAAGAAGCCAGATGGTCATTTATCAAAGACAATGCAAAAGATTCTAAGATTGGTCAGTATATTGATGATGCCATGATTCTCATTGAGAAAGAAAATCTATCCCTAAAGGGTGTACTAGATAAGCGCTATGCAAGGCCAGAAATTGACAAGAGAAGACTTGGAGAACTGATTGACCTTATCTCAACTATCAAACTTCATCAAAATGGTGAAAAGGACTTACTTGGCAGAGTTTATGAGTACTTCCTTGGCCAGTTTGCCAGTGTTGAAGGAAAGGGTGGAGGAGAATTTTATACGCCAACCAGCGTAGTTAAGACTTTGGTTGATATGATCGAGCCCTACCAAGGTAGAGTCTACGACCCCTGCTGTGGATCCGGCGGTATGTTTATACAGAGCGAGAAGTTTGTGGAAGATCATCAAGGGAAAATCGAAAATCTGTCTATCTATGGTCAGGAAATGAACTCAACTACATGGAAGCTATGCAAGATGAACTTAGCTATTAGAGGATTGGATGCCAATCTAGGACCACACCATGATGATACCTTCCATCACGATCTTCATAAGACATTAAAGGCAGACTATATCCTTGCTAATCCACCATTTAACATTAGTGACTGGGGTGGCAATCAACTCACAGATGATGTGAGATGGAAATTTGGTATTCCACCTGCAGGAAATGCCAACTACGCATGGCTTCAGCATATGGTTTATCACTTAGCACCGAATGGTAGTGCAGGAATCGTTCTTGCGAATGGTTCACTTAGTACGAACACTTCAAACGAAGGTGAAATCAGAAAGAATTTATTAGAAGAGGATATGGTCGATGCCATTGTAGCTCTTCCTGATAAACTCTTCTATTCTACAGGTATTCCGGTATCACTATGGATTCTGAATAGAAACAAAAAGGATAATCCGAAGTTCAGATCAAGAGAGCACGAAGTTCTCTTTATTGATGCACGACAACTAGGAAAAATGGTTGATAGACGACACAGAGAACTAACAGAAGAAGATATCAGTAAGATTACCAATACTTATCATGAATGGCGAAATATCGGTGGGGAATATGAAGATATTAAGGGTTTCTGTAAGTCAGCTACAATTGAAGACATCAGAGAGCATGAATATGTCCTAACTCCAGGAAGGTATGTAGGTATTGAAGATATAGAAGATGATGGCATCCCATTTGATGAGAAGATGGAAAATATGACAGCAGAGTTAGCGGAACTTTTTGCTAAATCCCGACACCTAGAAGACGAGATCAGAAAGAATCTTGGGGGTATTGGGTATGAGTTTTAAGAATACTGACATTGGTTTAATTCCATCAGAATGGGATTTCGATACAATTGGTGATTCGCTATATATTAAAGGTCGGATTGGATGGAAAGGTCTGAAAAAATCAGAGTATATTGATAGAAGTGACTATAGAATTATCAATGGATCAAATGTTGTAAATAACAATATTGACTGGTTTGGATGTGGCTATATATCTGAGGAAAGGTATGAAGAATCACCAGAGATAATGCTGAAACCTAATGATATCGTAATGACAAAAGATGGAACAATTGGTAAATTAGCAATCATTAGATCATTAGAGCAAAAAACAACGGTAGCTTCTGGTTTGTTTGTCATCAGAGTTGAAGATAACAGCATTGATGTAGATTACCTATACTATTATTTTTCAAGTTTCTATTTCAAGGAACTAGTAAAATCTAGAATTGAAGGTTCTGTTATTCCACATTTGTACCAGAAAGACTTAGTTGCACTAAAACTTCCATTACCTGATTTATCCGAGCAAAAAGCGATTTCAAAAGTATTACGGACTCTAGATGACAAAATAGATGTAAACAACCAAATCAACAAAACCCTTGAGAACATGGCACAGGAAATATTTAAGCAATGGTTCGTGGATTTCGAATTTCCCAATGAAGATGGAGAATCATATAAGTCCAGTGGTGGCGAAATGGTTGAAAGTGAACTTGGGTTGATACCTAAGGGGTGGGAAGTAGCATCATTATATGATATCGCAGATTATATCAACGGAACTTCGTTTAAGAAAAATGAAGTTAATGAATTCGAAGGAATACCAATAATAAAAATTGTTGAAATAAAGAATGGATATTCAAAATCTACTAGTTTTTATAATGGTACAACTAATAAGGCTAAAAAATATTATCTTAGAAAGCGAGATATTTTGTTCTCCTGGTCAGGTAATCCAGAAACTTCTATAGATATCTTCATTTGGAGTAAAGAACAAGGAATTTTAAATCAGCATATTTTTAAAGTTGAGCCATACGATTATTCTAAAAGTTATATATACTTTCTATTAAAAAACTTCAAATCAGTCTTTATGGATATCGCTTCTAATAAACAAACTACTGGATTAGGTCATGTGACAGTAGCTGATTTAAAACGTTTGAAGACCCCTATTCCAAATGAAGAAATTTTATCTGAGTTTATAAAGATATCTGATGTAATAATCGAAAAGATATTTAACAACATGCAAGAGATTGAAACACTTCAGTCTTTAAGAGATTCTCTACTCCCCAAACTTTTGTCCGGAGAAATCAGAGTTCCTCTTGATGAAGAAGGTGTAGTATCCTGAAATTTGGCTTTAGAAAACCAAGCTTAAAGAGAAGAATCTCTGCAAGAACCAGTATTAAAAGACAGGTAGTGCACCGAGCAGGGATAAAGATGCCACGTGGATATGGTTTTCTTAGAAATCCCAAGAAAGCAATTTACAACAAAGTATACAATCGGACATCCTTTGATATATTCAAGACACTTAAAAAATTATTCAAATAATCACTCATTCAAGATCAATTAGATGAATGGAGAAGTGGAGGTGCGGGGTGATCAATAAAACAATAAAAGCAAATCAAAGAGCTATTTTGGAAATAAAAGATTGTCTGGGAGGTGGTAGTGATGAGTAGTGCAAATGGGATTTTTACAGAAGCGATGCTTGAAGAAGCAGCTATTGAAATATTACAGAGTCTGGACTACGATTATGCCTTTGGCCCGGACATCTCTTTAGGTGGAGATTATGAAGAGCGGAAAGACTATCGCGAGGTGATCCTTTCACAAAGAGTGAAAGACGCACTCTTTAAGATCAACCGAGATCTTCCAATGGAGGCGCTTGATGACGCTTATCGTCAACTGATTACATTCAATAGCCCAATGCTAGAAGAAAACAATCGCTATTTTCATCAGTTAATGACAGAAGGGATAGAAGTATCCTTTAACGAAGGTGGCCACATTCGCACCAAAAGAGCCTATATCATAGACTTTGAAAATATGAGTAATAATGAGTTCGTGGTCGTCAATCAATTTACCATCATTGAAAATGAAGAGAGAAGACCAGATCTTATTGTATTTGTGAATGGCCTTCCTCTTGTGGTCATTGAATTAAAGTCTGCCAGTGACGAAAATGTAGGGATTGATAGTGCCTATAACCAGATACAGACTTATAAGAGAGATATTCCGTCTCTATTTAACTATAACGCTTTTTGTATCCTCTCAGATGGGATCAATGCAAAAGCTGGAACCATTACCTCCAACGAAGAATGGTTTATGAATTGGAGAACCGCAGATGGAGAAGATATCGCGCCTTTATCACAACCTCAATATGAAGTACTGCTAAATGGTATGTTCCAAAAGGAAAGATTACTGGATATCATGCACAATTTTATTATTTTCCAGGAGTCCAAAGAATCTGAAAAGGATTTGGATGGGAAGAAAATAGGGGATAAAAAGTCCATCATCAAAATTCTGGCAGCATATCACCAGTACTTTGCTGTTAAGAAAGCCATTGAAAAAACAAAAGAAGCGACGAAGGAAGACGGCGATCGGAAGATTGGGGTTATTTGGCATACTCAAGGTTCTGGGAAGAGTTTCTCCATGGTGTTCTATACTGGTGGACTTGTGAGAGAACTGAACAATCCAACTATCGTGGTTATCACCGATAGAAATGACTTGGATGATCAGCTCTTTACAACCTTCACCAAATCGAAAGATATCCTGCGTCAGACGCCAAAACAAGCAACTGTAAGGAAACTATCAGATAATCAAAGAACGAATTATGCCAATGGAAATAGCACTGAGGTTAATGGGCTTTATGACCTTTTAAACGATAGAGAGTCCGGTGGCATTATTTTTACCACCATACAAAAGTTCAAACCAGAAGAAGGTGAGATGCCAGTACTTACTGATCGTAAGAATGTCATCATCATCGCCGATGAAGCCCACAGAAGCCAATATGGGCTAGAGGCCAAAGTGGATACTAAAACGGGTGAAGTGAATTATGGCTACGCAAAACACCTAAGAGACGCGCTTCCCAATGCCTCCTTTATCGGCTTCACAGGAACACCGATTGATCTTGAAGATCGATCAACTGTAGCCATATTTGGTCATACCATTGATACCTATGATATGACTCAGGCAGTAGAAGATGAAGCAACGGTTCGAATTTATTATGAAAACCGCATCATTAAACTGGAAACAGATGAAGAAGAAATGACCAAAATCGATGATGAATTTGAAGAGGTTACAGAAGGCCAGGAAGAATTTGAGAAAGATAAAAACAGAGCCAAATGGTCCAGAATGGAATCCATTGTGGGATCTCCAAATAGAGTCAAAAAACTTGCTGAAGATATCGTCAATCACTACGAGGAAAAAGCGAAGAGTATCGATGGAAAAGCTATGGTGGTCTGCATGAGCCGCAGAATCTGTGTTGAACTCTATGATGCTATAACAGCGCTGAGACCGGATTGGCATCATGATGATATTGATAAAGGGAAAATCAAAGTTGTTATGACCGGTAGTGCGGCAGATCATGAGAAGTTACAGAAGCACTTAGGTGGTAAACAGCGTAGAGATTTACTGGCAAAGCGCATGAAAGACAATAGCGATGAGTTAAAAATTGTGCTTGTAAGAGACATGTGGCTTACGGGATTTGATGTGCCATCCATGCATACCATGTATATTGATAAACCTATGAAAGGCCATAACCTGATGCAAGCCATTGCAAGGGTTAATCGCGTCTTCAAAGAAAAATCTGGTGGTGTGGTGGTGGACTATATTGGTATTCTAGAAAGCTTAAAGAGCGCCTTAAAACAATACACCAATACGGATCGTCAAAATACCGGTATTGATACAGATGTCGCTGTTGCTGTTATGCTTGAAAAACTGGAAATCTTAAGGGATATGATGCATGGCTATGATTATTCGAAATACATGGGCAACTCCCAAGTGGAAAGAATGAGGACCATTATAGGTGGTATGGACTTCATTCTCGGAAAGAAAGAAGAGGAACAAAAGGAATTTAAAAAGATAGCACTTGAACTAGGTAAGGCTCATGCGCTATGTGCTGCAACTGAGAAGGGGAAAGAAAAGGCTCTTGAAGTCAGTTATTTTAAAGCCGTTAAAGCAAGTCTAGTTAAGCTGAAGGAAAAAGACAAAACACCATTATCAAAAAGAGAAATCGAAGCAAGACTCCATCAAATGCTGGAGCGTTCCATTATCTCAGAGGATGTTATCGATGTATTTGATGCTATGGGAATCAAGAGGCCCGATATTTCAATCCTTTCTGAAGAGTTCTTAAAAGAAGTTCAGGAAATGAAACAGAAGAACTTAGCTGTGGAGATGCTTAAAAAATTATTAGAAGGTAACATCAAAACCATGGAAAAACGAAACCTAGTGAAGTCAGAAAAGTTCTCTGAAAGGCTGACGAAGGCTCTAAATAAGTATCGAAACCAAGCACTTACAAATGCTGAAGTGATTGAAGAACTTATTCGAATGGCCCACGATATTAAAAAGATGCATGAGGAAGAAGCTGAACTGGGTTTAAGTGATGATGAAATCGCTTTTTATGATGCACTGACAGCGGATGATATCGTAAAAGAACTCATGGAAGATGAAACGCTTAAAAAAATCGCTCATGAATTGACTTTAGCCATAAGAAACAATATCACCATTGATTGGAGTGTTCGTAAAAGTGCTCAAGCGAGCATGAGACGTGTGATCAAAAGGCTTCTTAGTAAGTATGACTATCCGCCAGATCAGGCGCTAAAGGCGCTGAATATCGTCATGCGGCAAGCGGAAAAAATGGCCGGAAATGTATATGAAGAAGTTATCTGGTCAGACAGCGTTGCAGAAGAACCTGGAAAATTTACAACTGACTGATTAAATAATTGAATTACATGGCAGAAATAAAATACGAAATCAATGCAAAAATATAGGATTGCTGCGAGATACATGACTACGATTGAGCCTCGAAAAAAACGAAAACATACGGTTTAGAAAAATTTGATGTATCTAAAGTCCTATAAAAAGGACGGCCTTATATTTATGTGGACCCTATAGAGTAGCACTTTTCAGTGTCCGTTCTATAGGGTCCATATTAAATTACCCGTCGGTGTTTTTAATTTAATACATTATGCTGTGAGGTTTAACTATCTTACAGAAATGAAAAAGAAGGAATAAAGCTTGATTTAGTCAGCTTTGTTCCTTCTTTTTTTCGTAGTAGATTCTAATTGGCAGTCCCTATGAGTAACCGACCGCTGCTACTGCTGGTCGGCTTTGTACTTCAATAATTGTGATTGGAGTATCTTTAGTGCTTCGTTCAATCCGCTAAGACGGCCCTCTTCACTATCCAGCAATGAATAATAATCAGAGAATTGCTCTACCTGTGCACCCGAACGTAATTGCTTATGTAGATACGTCTCTGTCGTTTTGATAGTAGCTTTACTAGTTGCAATCTTAGAACAAATCTGATCAACTACTTCCGCATAATGTTCCAACTTTATGATATCCCCCCCTTAAAATTAAGTATACGCTTTCTTAATCAGGAAAGAAATAGTTCAAAACTAGAAAAAAACGCTGAACAGCCGTACGCTACATACCTATTTCTGAGATGGCTAGATATCCCAGGTGCCTCGACTACTCTATCCACTCCTCGCTCTGATTGAAGTCCTCAATCCAGGTAATTTCCATATCCAAAGTGTCATTTTCTTCAATAGGGGAAGATGTTGGAGTAGGATTCTTTCCGGCTATTTGCATTCGATTATTTGTAAAGACGTGAATTTGGAACCATTTTTCCTCTTGTAAAAGCTGTATATTGCGAATAGATTCCAGTGAGATCGATTGATTGTTAATGAAGATTTTATTTCCCGTAAGAGAGCCTCTGAAATATCCTACTATTGATTCAGTTTGACGCCCGAGGTAATCTTTTTGATTCAATTGAATGGATACGAGTCTGTTTTTCTGCAGAGCCTCCACTAATACTTCGTCAATTTCACTTGCATTCATTTGAGCGAGGATAGGGATATCCTTCAGAGCCTCTTCTTTTCCAGCAGAAATGGACCTTGTCAGTTCTTCCATTGAGAATGCCGTTAACCACTTAACCATGCCTCTATCCTGGTAGTCGTTGTACTCTTCAAATACTTTCTCTGTTCGCTTTCTGGTTTCCTTTATCATACTTTCACCTTCCTATAGCGCCGCTAGTCTGTTTGTCTGGATTTAAATCCTTTATACTCCCAATTATACGAACGTATGTTTGTTTTTGTAAAGCGAACAGACACGAATAGGTAAAAAAATCGGAAAATTTTCGAGAAAGTTCTCTCCTTTGATAACTCCTGGAGAACTGTTTGCGAATATTTTAGGTAGAAAGGGAAGGTGAGTGTTATGTCGAATTACGCATTCGAATCATGTATGTTCCTCAAATTAGATGGGGGCTCCATGAAGATGATTGAAGCGTTGCAAACGCACTTAGCTTTGGAGTACGAGTTTTTTGAAACGCCTGCTGATATTGTTGAGTCTGCGATTTTTGAGATGTATTCACGAATGATAATGTGCGAGGTTCTAGAAAGTGAATAGGTGTTAGACAAGCGACAGTAAAACACAACAAAACGGAATGAGAAGCGTCACTACGACGTTCCTCATTCTGTTTTACTTTAGCCCGGACTTTCCAGGGGTGGACCTGTTGTACTTATAAATTTTCTCTTGGACAAGTTTTTAGGTAAACGAGGTACCTTTTAAAATAGTCTGACTGAAATTTACAAATAGATTGAACCATGTCTACACTGAATGTCGTTTATTCTTTTATGAGGCATTTCCATTCGTTTAATTTTTCTTCGTATGTTTTGACATATCGACCTCTGCTTGGGCTGGTAGTGGGCAGTTTAAATGGTTTGATGTCTGGGAAATCTTTTAAGGGAACGCTTTTTTTAAATAGTTGGAAGGCTTTATCACCATTGAAGACTATGGTTTTTATGTTTGGATAATTTTTCAGGAGCTTTTGGAAATCGTTTGGTTTGAACTGCCTTTGTAGGGTGCCGGCACGGACTGGTTGCATAATATGCATGACAGTCCACAATGCGATGTTGTTTTTTAGCAGTAACGCTGTTTTTTCCGCATAGTCAGTAGGATCTTCCTCCCCTAAGCAAGAAAAAATAAGTTCCCAAAACTTATCAGCTGAATCGGCATAATACTGCAAATGTGGGCCGTCTCCTTCGATCGGAAAGGAGCTCAAAATCAAAATTTCGGAATTTGTATCGATTATAGAAGGTAAGATTATAGACTTGGGATATTTTGTTGGTTCATCTTCATAGAAATCCCTATAGGCTTTCTCGAGCATATGTTCTTTCCTTAAATCCCCACGCATCATTAAACCTGGCGAGATCATGAGATACCCCGTTTTCATTTTAAGCAGACCTGCATGTTCTAATTCCGCTAATACATTTGAGACCGCAGCGTAACTGACTCCCGTATCCTTCACAATTTTATTGTGAGTGACTTTAACGGTATTGTCGGTAAAATTTAAATGCTCCACTAAATATGCCATGACTTTCCCTTTTGATCCCCCGATAACCTTACATAAATCCATGATTTCTATTTTATGCGTTTTATAAAAGTTTCCTCTCGCTTGTTTCCGATAATGTTTTTCAACGGTTAGTTGTTCACCCTTATTATTCACGAATGTTTCTTCCACAACTTTAAAAGTATTATCCCTGTAGTCATCAATCATAACAGTAGTCTCCTTTTTAGTTCTAGTCGTTTTGCAGCTAATTTTAAATAGATGTTTCTCC
This sequence comes from Trichococcus sp. ES5, assembly GCF_900067165.1. Lineage (NCBI taxonomy): Bacteria > Bacillati > Bacillota > Bacilli > Lactobacillales > Carnobacteriaceae > Trichococcus > Trichococcus sp. ES5. The sequence goes on along the minus strand of NZ_FJND01000022.1, from coordinate 16,262 downwards.
TTCTTTTTAAAATCAGGATAAAACCCTCTAGATAAGTATGGCACTTGCATTTTTGAACAGTTAATGTTAAATATCTGTCTTTTAAAGAAAGTATTATATATTTTTTTGTATATTTCTATATAAATAAATATATCTATGAAAGTCGCTTACAACGTTATTATAACGCTTCTTAAGGTGTTTTTGCTAATGGCAATCTTATCTTCTTGTTTATATTCAGATTTCAGGGAAAAGATAAAAGATAAAACCGCCCTGCCCGGGCAAATTCAAATGAAAATAAAAAAAGAAAATTTTTCGTTTGACCCGAGTTCTGCTCTCCATCGCGGTGCTTGAGCTTAGAATTGATTGGCTGGGCTCCGCCCTGTGTTCTGGTGAAGGTAACCTTCAAACCATCAATCGAGAAAGTCTGCTGCAAACCTGTTACCAGCGAGCGGTTCCGCGGTCCATGGCGCTGGTGGGTGATTGGGAAAAGTCACAATCATCTAGCTTTCAATCAGAGGTTGGTACTAAACATGATAAAAAGAATGGGGTGTAGATGATGATTATCGAACCGTTTAAAAAGTACGTAGTAACTTGTAAGGATTCAGGAGGAACGCTGTATCGGTGGCATTTAGAGGTTGTACCGGGTAATAATGCTTGGAAAGTAGTATATGAGAACATTGTTGTAGGAGGGAATTTCAAGGGTTATTGGATTAAAGAGGTGACACTCGAAGAAAGTCTGACTCCGATCGCGATTGGAAGATGCTCGGTATTCTCAAAGGAGAACGATTTGTCCGCAGATTTTGTGGACGATGATGACGACCAAGACTTTTGGAATGAGTGCCCTCAATGTGGGGAATACATTGGGATAGATGGTCAATGTCACTCCTGTGGCTTTGACTGGGATTCCTGTTATGGTGATTAACCTTAGGAGCAGGAATGTTGGTGATAGTTGACTTTTTAAAACCGAGGGCCATCCGGCCGACTCATTGGTGATTGGGAAAGACAGAGTGCGGGAGGCGCTCCGCGCGGGTTCTTTGGAATAAAAAAAAGAGCATTGTTTTGTACTGGATTATCAGTATGGAACAATGCTTTTTTATATAGGATTTCCATTTTTATAAAAAATGAATTAGGGAGAGAACGATAATGAAAACAACATACAAAATCAAGAGCAGAACGTCAGGTCCGGTCTACATTACCTTGTCGGATCATGCAATGCAAAGGATGGAAGAAAGACAGATTAATTTGCTGGACGTGTTAATTTCTTTGACTGAACAAGTAGAAAACTTAGTTTTAACTGAACGAAAAGGGGACACGCTGCTGATTAACCCAAAGAAAAATCTATCCATTTTATTGTCTATTTCCGAAACTCAAAAAGACATTAAATATTTGAATATCATTACCTTGCTCAATGATATCCCCGTAACTACAGACGGGCAACAGTTACGTTTTCATGATATCGCGCAATGCGTGTGTGTGTAATAAGGATAGAGGGCTCCAGCCAAGTTTCGTTAGATAGAGGGATCGCTGAATTTGGCGGTCCTTCTTTATCATAAAAAATTCATTTGAAAAAGGAGAATGCTTTATGTTTAATCAACAATCGCAACAAAAGAATCAGGTAACTGCCGCTTTTCAATTGTGCCAATCCTTGCCAGGATGTACCCTTTTCACTTCCAGAAAGCATGAACTTCCCAGCAGACGCAACTTCAAATCCGATGAAGACGGAATCGCATTCGGAACGCTTCATGCGATTGCGCACAGGATAGTCGATGGCTGCGATTGGGATGCCTATGCTGATAGCATGTGGAAAACGATGGAGAAGGCCGTTAAAATTGCGTTTCAAATCAATAATCCTAGCGATGCCTTAGTGAACACGTATTATCATGCTTACCGCTACATGGCAAACGGGAATTACACAGAGAACCCCCATATTGATTTGGACACCGATGTGCATTATTTGAACGTATTTAGAGCCTACAAAGATTTAAAACAAGACAAACTCGATTATGAAGGAACTTTTAAACAGGGAATCTACTTTCTGGAACACCAATCTGGAAATACCGGTATATTTAATCAGTATGATAATTTAGTTCTGGTTAATTTTGATAGTCTGCAGCTGCCGTCCAACGCAAACGCATTAAAATTCTACTTGCTGGTGTGTGCGGTCTTTTGCAAAAATAGGGCCCGCAATTGTTATGCCGTTACTGCAGCCTTGGATATCTATCGTTTTGATAGTGTTACGCATGAATTTATCAAGCTAACTCACAACGCAAGCACCTCTCCGGAAGTGCTTGCGTTTTTAGTTTAGACATTCGCCCCAGCTTAAAGAAAAATTTTTAGGTTGGGGCACTTTTTAATTAATTAAAAAATTCATATTGAACAAAAGGAGTGTTTTTTTTATGGAAAGAGACTTTCTTACAGAGGCGTACCTCATGGTGTTGATTATCGTTATTTTCTTTGTGTATGATGCCATCTTTCGGAAAATTTTCCGAGCTTGGTATGCGGCGTTTGAGCCACAGAACAGCTTTCCTTTCGTGTTTAAGGTGAGGCATGGCCTCGCGATACTGGGATTGATCGGTAGTTTGTTTTTTGACTTCCGACTCCTGCTTGTCGTCTTTCCGGGGATGTTTGGTATCCTATCCACGCTTTCCTATCAACAAAACAAAGAAAGCCGGGAGTACCTGGTTTTAATTGCTGATGGATTCATGCTGTCCGTCTGCACCATTGGGGCGGGCCTATCCATCATGTAACGTAAGGTTTGTATTTTAAATTGTAGAAAGGAAGATGATTTATGAAAAAGTGGAACATGTACAGCTTATCCGCCTACAGGTTTGGGATGACAGCGGAAGAATTAAGTTATATGGAGGTGGTTGTAGATGGCTGGAATGATGATGAAAATTACGCCACTGACGTAGAAACGATCGCAACCGTTCGGGGATGGTATCTGAACGATTGCGATTTCTTCGTTTCCGTTCAATACAAATATCAAGATGCCACTGAAAATAAAGTATTGAGACATGTGGCCTTCGAAGGAATGAAAAATATGATAAAAGATGCTCCCTATTATTTATGAACTCGGAAAAAGAAAGCGCAAACATAAAAGTTGGTTATTTTGAAGATATCGCTTGCACATTCATCTTCTTAGTGTTAAAGTGTACCCATGAAGGACGGAAAATAATACTCGATAAACGGATAAACGAATTACAAGTTATAAAAACCGAATGTCAGGAGGATTTTTCATGAAAAAGGCATGTTATTGGAAAGTCGTATTGCACTATGGTCACGTCGGGAGTCACAAAGAAATTTCTGTCGCGAGATATTTATATTTCAAGGACCCTTTGTCGCTTATAGAAGTTTGCGATTTTGCCAAAGAAATGCCTGGAGTGAAACATTCTCAAATGGTAAGTTCCGTGAAACAAATCACTCGTGAAGACTTCTTGATTGGGAAAAAGAACGAAAAAGCTGATTTTTTCTTGATAAAGTTACAGTCCCATCGACCGGCTTACTCTGCAGTCATTGCGTAGTATGATGGAGATCGTAAATGTATCTGAGTAAGAGGTTCTGATAATTATAGGAGGTTTATAAATTGGATTTCGATTTAAAGTATTTTAGAGAGAAAGTTTTGAATATGACACAAGCCGAATTTGCCGATGTAATGGGAAAATCACAAAACACGGTTTCAAGATGGGAAAAAGAACCACAAAATCTAACCCTGGAGGTGTTAGCTGAAATTTCAGCTAACACCGGCTTCTCCCTTGGGGACATTTTGAATTTTAAAAGTAAAATTCATGATCCCTGGAAAGGAGAAGTATCCGAAATGGAAAAGCTGCGGGCCTTGAAAAGTGACACAAATGCCAAGCTTACACAGTTACAGGAATATATGGCGGTCAATAGCAATAGCTCTCAGCTTCATAAGAACTATGCGGACAAGCTCCAAAAAATATACGAAAATACACTGCCTTCCATCCGAAAACCCCGCGTAGGGTTCCTGGGTAACAGTGATGTCGGTAAATCAACCTTAATCAATGCAATGATCGGACAAGATGTTTTACCTGCCGGATGGACGCCTATTACATCATTACTTATGTACGTTGTACATACGGAAGATAGGCCGGATTTCTTAGGAGATGACAGTGTAGTCATTCTATCAAACCGCTCAGGGAATAAGAGTGTAGATATCGAACAATTGCATGATGAAAACTACTTTGAACAATGTTCGATTGAGAGTGGCGGCATTAACGTTTTAGAGAAATATGGTAGTCGCGAAGGCGAATATTATATGAATACTGATGCAACAGCCGCAGTCGTATATATCGAAGCGCCGCTTTTAAAATTATGCACGCTTCTAGATTTACCCGGTTTTGCTACATCAGACAATCCGCAAGACGATATCCAAGCGGCAGAAGGAAAAAATAACGCGGATATTCTAGTGTATATGTCGTTAGCGAACGGGTTTATGCGCGGGAATGATATAAGCTATTTAAAAGAAGTATTGGACAGCTTGAATCCAATCGGGACAAAACAGAACGGGTTCGAACCATTGTCCAATTTATTTGTAGTTGCAAGCCAGGCTCACGTGGTAGCGGATAAAGAGGAACTGCGAAATATTTTAGAAAAAGGTGCCGAGCGTATGGAGTCCGTACTTCCGGAAAACTACTGGGTGAGCAAGTCTCAACAGTCAGACTTAAGTTACGATTACTTGGATTTCTCGAAGCGCTTCTTCACCTATTCTCGTGATGATTCAGAATTGAGCAAATCCTTTAAAGAAGACTTTATTTCCTTATTGGAAAAGATTCCCAAAATGTTGCATACCAACACCTTTGATGTGCTGCAATCGTCTTTATCAGTGGTAGATACGGAGGTATCGAACGAACTGGACACCTTTCGCAAATATCTTGAAGATAAGGAATCTGCTACTCATGATTATCAATTATTGCTAGGACAAAAGGATGAAGTATACAAAAACAGTCTCGACTTCATACAAAAATTAGAAACCGAAATTGAACTGTATAAAGTGAAATCAATCGATGAATTCAAAGATTTCTATGATCGTACCATTTCAACAGAAGCCATCGTGAAGGTTATCAATAGAAAAGGGTTTAAAAATCGAAAAAAAGATAAAGAGGAGTTGCAAAATTACCTCAACAATACTTTAGTACAAAAATCAAATGATTTATGTGTGTTGTACTCTAATAAGTTGAGGGATTATCTTGATAAAGAATTAAATAAGCTGAATATTAGTGCTGAAGCTTCCAAAATCAATTTCGACTATCAAAAAGCATTTATAACTGGCTTAGCAGGGTTAGGAACCTATGGAGCATTGGCCTTTTATATCGGAACACTTGGGAATTTAGGTGGGTATATAGTAGTTGCACAAGCAGTAGGGCTTCTTTCCTCTTTAGGAATATCTGTTGGTGGTGGAGCGGCAGCAACCTCGTTTGTGGCCAGTATCGGTGGGCCCATAACGATTGTTCTTGGGATATCCATCCTTATCATGTTGGCTACCGCTGGAATACTAAGCGGCCGCAATTGGAAGGAGAAATTTTCTGATAGTTTAATAGCTGCTTATAAGAAGGCTGAAGCGCGACAAAAATATTGTACCGGTTTAGAAAAATGGTGGGCGGAAACGGCTACTGCCGTAAATAAAAATACAATGGCCGAAGAATACGAAAAACATCTGCAAGAAGCTGAAGAGAAAGCAAATCTTGATGTCACAGGTTATGAGGATCTAATTTCAGAGTTCAAAAATTTCCGTTCATTGCTTACTCACTAAAACTAATATACATAATGAAATAAGTAGATTTTTCACTTGATATACTGGCTTTATTATTTTCATCAATATGAATTGTATGTAGCGAAAGGGTGATTGATTTGATAATACCTAGAGGTAAGCAAAGAGAAGTAATTGAATTACCTATACGTGGACATAATGTTGTATTAGGAGTGGCTGGTAGCGGAAAAAGTGTTTGTGCACTTCAGAGAGCTAAATATATCAGAAACACAAATATAAACTCCCAAGTTAGTAATCTCTTCAGCCAAAACTTCCGTAGAAATGACATCTTAGTTTTGTCTTATAACAAAACATTAGCTACCTATTTGGGTGAAATGGGCCGCGAACAAGATTCTTTTGCAAAAATAGAAGTTAAAACCTACCATAGCTTCGCAACCAAACAAATGCGCGCCAGAGCGCTACTTGATGATAACTTGGGCATACTTGAGTCCTCACTTACTCAAAAGGAAATTAAAAGGCGTGAAAAAAAGGGTGAAAATTCTGATACTAAGGAATCGCTAATTAAGAAAGCGATTGAATTCATAAAAGCGGAGGAGTCTTCACAGGGAAATGAAATCAGTACGTTAAACCGCACGGAATTTATCATTGATGAGATTACTTGGTTTCAAAGAGTAGGGGCACTTTCATTTGAAGAATACTATTCAATTGAAAGAACCGGTCGCGGAAGAGGCGGATTAGCTAGAGATCATAGGAGATACATTTTTAAGGTGTATGAGAAATATGTTGAGTTACGTGAACAAAGTGGGTGTAGGTACGACTGGGATGACATTTCTTATTATTTTAATAGAGATTTAGTTGAAAATCCGAACCTATTCCAAGAATATAAGCATATCATCATAGATGAAGGGCAGGATTTTTCCGCTACGATGATTCGTTCCCTTGTATCTTACCTTGGTAATGATGGAAGCATAATGTTTTTTAGTGATTCGGCACAGCAAATTTACGGAAACAGTAGAACGCCTTGGAAAAATGTGGGATTGAAGATTAACAAGACTTATAAACTCGATGAAAATTTCAGGAATACTAAACAAATCGAATCTTTAGCAAAGGCTATAAAAGAAAAAATAGGCCTCGAAATAGAGGAAAAAACCGACAGTATCTATAATTCAAATGAAGGGCAGTTGCCCGAAGTCGTTGGATTTAATTTGCAAGAAGGTGAAATGACCTATGTAAAAAATAAGGCGGCGGAATTTGCTAGATATGGGTCTGTTGCAGTAATGTTTCCTACAAATGAAAATGCTCAAACATTTTTCTATTCTTTAAGTTGCTTAACAAATGTCGAGAAAACACATGTAACGCGAGAATCGAAGTATATCCGTAATAAGAACGGAATACTGGTAGGTACCTATCAAGCCTTTAAAGGGATGGAGTTTGATTCTGTTATTATCCCATATTGTACAGACGCACATTTAATCCTTGAGAAAAGACTTTCTGCCTTGGATAGCTTAGAGGAAGCAGATTCAGAGGTTGCTCGATTATTGTATGTAGCCCTCACAAGAGCCAAAAAAAATCTATTAATTACATATTCTGGAGCGCTCACGCGTGTCTTCCCAGAAAATAATAGTTTGTTTCACTCTAAAAATATGCAAACGATAAGTGGAATAAATGAAGAAGAAGATCCTGTAAATACATTTGACGGAACGATTTCAGTCTATGATCGGTCCCAAGGTCTTATTACTGATCATGAGGGGGATTATATTGAGAATCCTAATGGGGATGTTGTCCATATAATGGGGTATCATTCTCCTGAAGATGACCCAACATACTATCCATATTCGCAAGAAAATTTTTTTATAGATGTACCGAGTAATCAGGAGAATTGGATTAGTTCCTTCGCAGATGTTGCCACTGTAAATGGGCCCAAATATTATGTTGATGAAATGGGGCGATTGCTTACTGAAAATTTTGATGAAAATATGTACCCAACGGAGCCTTTATTTAATGGGGATCATACTGGTGAAGATGGTTCAGATTATTATCCAGAATATTACGGAGAATTCAATATGGAATAATCTTCTCCTGAGAAATAAGGTCCTACGAGCTAAATCGCTCGTAGACTAGGAAAAATCATTTCAAACTGAGTGGGTCCTGGAAGGGGGTAAATCTTATGGGATGGGGAAACGATGCTCATTGGGAGCGTGAACTAGAACACGCAAGAGCGTAATATATAACGAATGAACAATATCAATAGATTTCTATTTCACATTGGATGGACATATTTCAATAATACATTACATTAGGTATAGAGGTATTTGATAAATATGATGGTATAAGAACCTTCGTGAACCACCATAGATTTCAAATGACTTTATGACAGCTTCTCTCGTGTTAAATAAATTAGATTTTTGAAAAGAAATGCTAAGATATATGTACTCAAAAAAAACTACCTAAATCGAATTTGTTATTGTAAATAATCTATAGTTTAAAATGGACAATTAGCATTTTTTTTATTTTTTTATATCGAGTTTTTGTTGGACCTATATCATTAACTATGAGAAACTGAAATAAGAAAAATATGAGTTATAAATTTTTGCGAACTATCATCAATGATAAAAGTACTATTGTTCTTTGAAGCACTGACACAATTCTTATATAAAAGGATGGTAATTAGATATGCGAAAAGACTTAGAGAAAAAAATGCGAAAAGAATTAAAAAAAAGACCGTCAAAAGGTATCTTAATCGGGGATCAAGAGATTGAAGTGGTAAACGTAAGAACAACGAATGGTAGTGTAGATTTGAAAGAACTACGTCGTTTGGTAGATTGCAGTTTGGTAGACTATTTTAGCTTGAACGATGAATTTGATATGTGGTTAGATGATATAGGTTTATTTAAGAACGGAAACTTTATGCAGTCCTATACGCTTGAAGGAAAATTGATTCCGCAAGAGGTTCCCGGAAATGTGTTAATTCTAGCTCGAAATAGCATAGGCAATCCAATTGGTTTAATGGACAAACAGGTCGACTATGTACTCAAAAATCTAAATATTGTTAGCCGTAAGGTGATAGACCTTGGAGATGAAGAGTCCGATCCGATGGATTTAGCTAGGAAAAACGCATCAAAAGTAGTGGGTGATATGAGAAAAATGTTCTTAGAATCAGGATTTTCAGAAGATGATATTCCTTTCTAAAAAAGTTAATATATGCTGAAGAAAATAATCACTATAGGCTCGCGCATAAGGGAGTTATTCTAAAAGTGAAAGAAAAAAAACTTATATATTCAACAACAACAACAAGCAATACGATGAATGAATTTTACTCAAAAAAGCATCAAGCGATTGCGTCAAGGAAATCTGGGGATATAGACTCTGCACTTTTATATATTGATGAGGCTCTTAGAATCCGACCTACAGATATGGAACTTACAAAAGATAAAGCCGAGATTCTTTATAAGAAGAAAAATTATAAAGACTCAATAATAATATTTAAATCTTTGCTATCTACAGACAAGGGAAATATCTCTTATATTCATGGATATTATAAGTGCTTATATCGTTTACAAGAAAAACTTACGGAGGTGGACTTAGATAATTTACTTTACATAGCTGAAGTGAGCAAATTGAAGTATTTTGAAAAAAACCTTATTCTTTCTCATAATGAAGATTCTATTCTTAAAGGTAAAATCAATGATTATTTTTCCCAGTATGAGTTATCAGAAATAATTCAATCCTTGGGTGTAAGTGAAATGATAGAATATATTTCAAAAGAAATAGGACGAGAAAACAAAAGGAATAAAATTATTTGTGAAGAACTTTATGAAAGGGAACTTTATGATGACCTTTTCGAGTTTTTATCAGAAAAAATAGATATTAAACCTACTGAGCATAATAATTATTTACTATATGCAAGTTATAAAGCTGAACTGTTTGACTATGAAGATGCAATTGCAGTGCTAAACAAATATTGTATAGAAAATAAAAAAAATAAATATTTAGTATATGATAAGCTTACCGAGCTTCACATTGTAAGCGGAAACACTGAAAAAGCATGGGACAATTTAAAATCGCTTGAAAAGTACTTGGATAAAAAAGAAATACAAAATGCTAAAGTGGGTCATTGGAAATATAAGTCTATAGCTAACTTATATAAGTTACTGGGGGATGATGAAAGAAGTGAGTATTACCTACAAAAATATCAAATAACAAAAAGTTATTTTCAAAAGAAAGAATAGTAATTCATCTCCATCATAGAAAATGTGATTTCCTCCTACATAAGATGTAGGGACCCTAGCTAAGAAGAGCGTTTCTATTTTATTTTGGAAGCTCTAAAAAAAAATAAGAGTGGAATGAAAATAAAATTGAATGTCGCAAAACCTCGTCCTTCTGGCATGGAGGAGTTGGTTAATTTTCTAATTTTTATATCAATTTTTCGTACAGAGATCCCTGCGCATTGAGACCTAAAAAGGCAGAGATTATTGATTCTTACGAGGATTGTTGTCAAAGTTTTAAAATAGGGCATGTATATGAGCCCGTTAAAAAAGGAGTAGAAGGAGTAGCCTATCTGCTCCTTTTTATTTCGTGAATACCATTTCTGTTTATAGGGTGTGCCCCCAAAACTACCACCTGTAAAATGCCGATTTTATGGAATTTTTTGCACGGATTATAAGTGTATAATAAACGCTGTGAAAGAAAGAGGGAAAAATGTTCGGAATGAGTATGACGGATCGAGAAGAACTAAAGAAGGCCTCAGGCTTCCTATAGGAAAATATATTTTGAACGTACTACAAATGTCAATCAGTCAATTATGCCGCCGATGCGAAGAATTCACATTGTCCTATTAAGAAAATTGCTAAAGGTACAGTGGGTTAATCAAGATACCATATATAGAATTAAGAAAGAGCTCCCCTCAACAATTAGTTGATTTAAAGATCTAGGGAATAGTTAAGGAGGCAATTATGGAAAGTGATACTTCAAATAAATACAAAGAATTCAAGTATCTTCTAAAACGCTTTGTCAAACAAGGCAATATTAACATTCAAGATAAGAATAATAGAAAGACAACTCTAGGTATAGAGGGGTTTGAAAATAACCATTTTCAACGTTCAAATGGTTATGATCATGTTACTATTGATGGCGTTCAATATCATATTCATTTATTTAATACGGGGTCTTACGGACCTATCAGTGGCAATGGAAGCAGCATGTTGCCATATTTTTGTCATGGGTTGGCAAATGAGTACTGGGCCAATATCCGTGCTACTTTCCAGAACTTCGAAATGAAATCATTAAGGATAGTGGAATGGAGTAAAAATTCAGGAGATAAAGAAAGCGGCATTTCTTATCTGATTGATACTTTGGACTTGTTTTCTGATTCTGAACCAAATGATAACTTGAAAAAATTATACAAAGAGTTTTCACTTCTTGAAGGCGAGGAGAAAAGAGTGATAATCAATGAAAAAGCAAATGAATTAGCAGATAAGCTAGAAAAATCAAAAAATATTATACTCCGTGGTGCTCCAGGAACAGGTAAAACATATTTAGCTAGACAAATAGCTGCTTCGTTAATTGGTGTAGATGAAGATAAACTAAACGAAAGTGGCCAATATGGATTCGTTCAGTTCCATCCGAGTTACGACTATACAGATTTTGTTGAGGGATTGAGACCTGTAACTGGTGATGAGCAGGAACAAGTTTCTTTCAAACTAGTTGATGGAATTTTTAAAGAATTTTGTAAGCGTGCTACTAAATCTGATACAGTCGGTGTAGTCGATAATTTTGATGCTGCTTGGGAAAACTTAATTCATGCGATCAACGAGAGCGCAGACGGCTATATGATGAATAGAAGCAGTGTTCCCGCAACGTTAAATTCACATAATTCAATCAAATTCAAGTCCCCAGTTGCCACTAAAGAGAATGTATACAAACTTTATCGGGGCGAAGATACAAACCTTAAATATGAGACATACCAAAATATTGTATTAAATCATTTGACTGAAAAGTTTGATTTAAAACCATTTAAAAAGGGCGAAACAGTAAGCAGCGAAAAGAAAAAACATGTTTTCATCATTGATGAAATAAACCGTGGCGAAATTTCAAAAATATTTGGTGAGCTTTTCTTTTCAATCGATCCTGGTTATCGCGGAGAAGAAAAATACGGTATCCATACCCAATACTCAAATCTTCACATAAATAGTAAAGAAAAATTCTATATTCCGGATAACGTTTATATTATAGGAACGATGAACGATATTGACCGTTCTGTTGATAGCTTTGACTTTGCAATGAGGCGACGATTCAGATTTATTGAAATTAGGGCGGAAGAAACGACAATTATGTGGCAAGGACAACTAGATGACACCCAGGTAGAAGAAGCTACTAATCGTCTAATTGCATTGAATAAGCAAATTGCGGATACAGATGATCTGAATTCTAATTACCACATTGGACCAAGTTACTTTTTGAAATTACCTGAGTTAGATTATAACTATGATGTATTGTGGACAGATTATCTTCAGCCATTATTGGAAGAATATCTTCGTGGAAACTATGAAGAACAAGAAAAATTAGACGACATGAAAAATGCTTATGATTTAATAGACCAAACAAACGAGGAAAATGCTGATGAGGGTAGAAGATAATCATACTTATTTAAAATCTGAATTTGTTGCAGCTTATCCGAAACTTTCAGCTAAATTGGTAGATAGGACATTATCGGAACTCTCAGAGAATGAGAATTTACTTGTTTTTCCAAGTGATTTTTTAGCTGTTGATGATTTAGATCAAGACTCAAAATTCATTGAAACCGTAAATGATACTATTAAATTCCAAAATGTCATTGGCTTCATTGGTTGCGAAAATGAACAATTAGAGATTCACTCACGTTTCTCACCAGGTAAAAATAATTATTTTTTGCACTATATGTTGCAGAAAGTACTCAATATCAATATCGTGGATTTGGATTCTAAACTATCAATGGAGGAGCAGCTTTATCAACTTTTGATGTATTTGTTCCCTAGATATCTCAATGCTGCTATGAGGAAAGGTATCTTCAAGCAATATCGTAGATTTGAGTATAATAATACCAATATTAAAGGAAGCATTGATATTGCTAGACACATCAAATCGAATACTCCGTTTACAGGTAAAGTGGCCTATTCAACGCGAGAGTTTACTCAGGATAACGATTTGATGCAACTAGTGAGACACACAATAGAATTTATCCGACTTTCAGCAAAGAATGGGAGAATAATTCTTAATTCCTCGGAGCTTACAAAACAAAATGTTTCAGCTGTCATTCTTGTTACGCCGTCATACAATTTAGGTAACAAGAGGAAAGTAATTATCGCTAATAAAAACACTCCTGTAAGACACGCTTACTATACTGAATATTTAGCACTTCAAAAATTGTGCTTAATGATTTTAACACATAGACGGCACAGTATCGGCGGGGAAAGTAAAAATATTCATGGTATCTTATTTGACGTTGCATGGCTATGGGAAGAATATTTGAACACGATGCTAAAGTCGGACTTCATTCATCCTAAAAATAAGCAAAGTAAAGATGGGGTTTCGTTATTTTTTGATAGAAAAAGAATGATATATCCTGATTTTTATAATAAGGACATTGATGTGGTTCTTGATGCAAAATATAAGAAGCTTGAATATACTGCCAAAGGCATTAGCCGAGAAGATTTATATCAGATAATTACTTACTCGTATATTTTGAAGTCAAAAAGTGCTGGGGTTGTATTCCCAAGCACTAGTGATTCTGAGTATAGTAAAATTGGTAAACTATCGGGTTATGGCGCCAACATATTTAAGCAATCAATTCATATTCCGCAACAGGTTAATAGTTATAGAGAGTTTGATACATATATTAAGCAGTCTGAGGAAAAGTTTAAAAAGGAAATTAAAAAGCTGCTATACAGCAAAGCAGAAAGTTAGATATCACATCGATGATTAAAGCGTTGTAGAGGAGGCGTAGAAAATGGCAATTGTACAAGACGCTTATGATTTAACAGATGATATTTCGACGAAAATCCTCACTGGAGAATACAGAAGAATTGGTAGCGTTATTCGCTATGCAACAGGACCCAACAAAGGCCGCATAGTAAAACACCTTGAACCAGTTCATATGGAAGTTGCTCAACAGGCTCAGAGCTTGGGTGCTAAAGCAATTCAGTTCGCAAAAAACAATAAGAAGGCACTTGTTATTGCCGGAATAAACACTGGTATAGTCGCTGCAGGAGTTGGTATTTACTATAAAATAAAAAATCACGATCCAGAAGTTGTAACTAAATTTAGAGCATCATTAATGAACTATATAAACGGAATCCGTAGAGGTGACCTAAGTTTAGATTCGATAAATGATTTGATGATTTGCTTAGAAAATCTGAAAAAACACAAAGACTATGAGAAAATCAGTATTCAGCTTTCAACCGAGGAATTAGGTATTCTTGTAAATCGAATTTTTGAGTATACAGAAAAACTGGCGAAAGACAATTCTATCGTGCTTACGGAAGATGAACTTAATGTACAAATATCAGATGGCACAATTCTTAATCTACAACGATATCTCAAGGCTCAGAAGAGAATTTTTGAAATAGCGGCATGACGACAATAAGAGAGTATGTCACCCTTTTGGACTTAATGATCCATCAGGGCGACTTGCTCTCATATTCGTTCATATCAATGCTAACGCCGGATTAGTAGTTCGTCATATTCCGTAATAGCTTCTATAAACGACTGATGGTTTAGGGTGTGCCCAAACTCGACACATATGTAAAATTAGTTTTATTACTTTCTTCATGTAGATTATAAATATAAAATAATTAATGTAAAGAAAAAGAAAATATAGATAAAAATTGGGTATGCGCATGTATCTAATACTGTAGAATAGAGATTGCTATACATTAGAATGTTTTAGGGAGGAAAATAAATGGCAATTTATAGTGGAGAAACGGTTAATGATGCAATTGAAAAAGGATTAAAAGATTTAGGGATTGATAAAAAACATGCGAAAATTTCAGTTATTCAGGAACCAAAAACTGGTATTTTAGGTAAGTTTCGTAAAGAAGCCAAAGTTGAAATTATTATATTAACTGATGCAGATTTAGAAAAAAAGAAAAAGCTAATAAAATTCGGCATAATTGGTGGTGTAATAGTTTTTTTTGTTATCTTCCTTAATATGGTTTTTAGTGGGAACTCCACATCAACCGATAGTTCAGACAATAATGAACTATCGGTCCCTATTGCTTCAAGTGAGTTAGCAACACAGAATTATGAATCAGTAGTTGAACAGTTCAAAAATGCCGGGTTTACAAACATAAAAACGACGAAAATGGAAGATCTGATAACCGGTTGGTTAACGGAAGATGGCTCAGTTGAAAAAGTCACAATTAATGGGCAAGAAGATTTCGAGAGCGGAGAAGCTTTCTCAAACGATGTACCAATCGATATTTTCTATCATACATACCCACCTGAAACTGAACAGACAGATGTAGTGGTTGATAAAGAAAGTTCTGCTGAAAACTTAACTAGTGAGTCAAGTATAGAAAATTCTATAAACGATACACCAGAACAAGCTGAATCGTCTAGTAGCATGGAAGATAAAGATAGTGAGTCAATGAGTGAGGTAACTGACAAGTTACAATACACTGTAACAAAAAAAGAAACTCAGAATATCATTACAGGTGATGTAGCTATGACAGGTGGAGATGGAACGAAAGTAAATGTTGTGATAAGTGCGGATAATATTAAACCAGGTACCTATTCAGCAACATGGACACCAGGTGTTTTTGGTGGATCAGATCCAGGTCGTGGATATGGACTTATTTATATTAATGGCGACCCTAATACAATTCAAATAATGCCTGAAGAGTCTATGGTTGTTACATTTAACGAGGGTGATACAATCACTTTTCAGTTTGCTGGAACAGGGAAGAATGATAGAATTCGACTTATTCAAGAGTAGTGTCAGCGTCAAGTAGAATTGAACAGTTAACGCCAATTAATTTTGAACACTTTCGCTCACAAACATGCTCTGACGATGTTTCATTCGGTAGCTAGCTTCATTCATGTGAACGACCTCCGCTCGATGCAGAATACGGTCTAGGATAGCCATTGCGACTCCCTCATCGCCCAATAATTCTCCCCATTGCTCGGGGCTCTTATTTGAGGTCAAGATGATTGAACTCCGTTCATATAGATGATTGATCAAATGAAAAAACAGGGTAGCTTCCCTTTGTTCCATTGCCATGTACATCAAATCATCAATAATCACTAAATCAGATGCTCGGATCCGATTGAGCTGGACCTGCGATTTCCGCGTGAATTCTTCAGTTTTCAGAAGGGAGAGTAGTTCTCCCATTGTCACGAATGTTACCTGAAACCCCTTCTGGATGGCCTCCATGCCTAAGGCAATGGACAAGTGCGTTTTCCCCACACCGCTCGGACCCAAAAAGATGAGATTATACTGCTGCTCAAGCCAAGTAAGCTCTTGGAGCTGGGTAAGCTGCCGTTTGCTCAGAGAAGTCTGATCTGATAGGTCGAATTCCGT
>NZ_FJND01000021.1:0-35094 GCF_900067165.1 Trichococcus sp. ES5 | reverse complement strand
TTTCCAATGACCTTCCACGGTTGAGCCGTGGGCTTTCACATCAGACTTAAGGAACCGCCTGCGCTCGCTTTACGCCCAATAAATCCGGACAACGCTTGCCACCTACGTATTACCGCGGCTGCTGGCACGTAGTTAGCCGTGGCTTTCTGGTCAGATACCGTCAAGGCTGGAGCAGTTACTCTCCAACTTGTTCTTCTCTGACAACAGAGTTTTACGATCCGAAAACCTTCTTCACTCACGCGGCGTTGCTCCGTCAGACTTTCGTCCATTGCGGAAGATTCCCTACTGCTGCCTCCCGTAGGAGTTTGGGCCGTGTCTCAGTCCCAATGTGGCCGATCACCCTCTCAGGTCGGCTACGTATCATCGTCTTGGTGAGCCGTTACCTCACCAACTAACTAATACGCCGCGGGTCCATCCATAAGCGACAGCACAAAGGCCGTCTTTCCTTTCTCAATCATGCGATCTAGAAAACTATGCGGTATTAGCACCCGTTTCCGGATGTTATCCCCCTCTTATGGGCAGGTTACCCACGTGTTACTCACCCGTTCGCCACTATCTTCTCAGTGGAAGCAAGCTTCCGATAGAAAAGACCGTTCGACTTGCATGTATTAGGCACGCCGCCAGCGTTCGTCCTGAGCCAGGATCAAACTCTCATGTAATGTGGACTCTTGTACAGAAACCCTCATGAAAAGCTGAAAAGCTCTTAATTTCTTGCTGACTTTATGTTTGCAATACGATGTATCGCCTTCGTTTGCTTCGACCGAAGTCTAAGCTCCCTGCACATTTGGTTCGTTCATTCTTTGTTCAGTTTTCAAAGGTCAATCGCGCATCACGTATTACGTGATTGCTTATTCATAATATCACGGCTCCTGCTCTCCGTCAAGCCTTTTCTGAATTTTTTTCAGAAGTATTATCGGCTTGCAGATGCGTGGATCAGCAACTTTTATATAATATCACGCTCTAAATCGTCTGTCAACATTTTTTCAAATCATTTCAAAGCCGATTCTGGCGGACAACTTCTATATACTATCATCGCAGCCGCATGCTGTCAACGACTTTTTTAAGTTTCTTATAAAATTGTGGTTTTCATGTCAGCACACGGTTCCTCTGGCTAGCATTTTCAGGTGTTCCATTATATAGTAGAAATGAAAAACGGAGAGCCCCATCGGAGGGCAGAAAGCGAGAATTATAATTGGATAAAAAAATCATTTTTTTGGATATTGATGGCACTTTGGTGACGGATGACGGCTGGGTTCCCTCCTCCGCTGCGGACGCATGCAGACAGGCACGCTTGAATGGGCACGAAATTTATTTGTGCACCGGCCGCTCAAAACCGGAAATCTATGATTTCATCATGGAAATCGGCTTTGACGGCATCATCGGTGCTGGCGGCGGCTTTGTTGAACTGAATGACGGAATGCTTTACCATAAGACAGTCCCGGCCAGCGAAGTCAGACGGATGGTGGATTTCTTTGATCAGCATGGCGTTGATTTTTACTTGGAATCAAATGGCGGGCTGTTCGCCAGCAAGAATTTCCTGCCTCATGTGGAACGTTGCATTTACGGTGACATCGCCAATGATCCGGATGCCCGTAGACGTAAAGAAGAACAGCCGCATCCTTTCATCGAGGGATTGATCTACGGTGAAGAGGATCTGTATAAGACTGATGTCAATAAAGCCTGTTTCCTTCAGAGCGACAAACTTTCTTTCGCACAGATCAAGGCGGAATTCGAAAACGCCTTTGACACGATTCAGTGCACCGTCCCTCAGTTTGGGGATGACAGCGGTGAACTGATGGTACCAGGCGTACACAAAGCGACCGCAATTGAAGCGTTACTGACACATCTGAGCCTTCCCAAAGAGCGAACGATTGCAATCGGCGATGGCTTGAACGATTTGGAGATGTTCGACTATTGTGCGGTCGGGATCGCCATGGGGAATGCCAAGGAAGAACTGAAGGCTGTCGCGGATCATATCACAACTTCAGTGGACGATGATGGTCTCTATCAGGCATTCCGTACTTTCGGACTGGTCTGACTGCGTCAGCATAAAAGCTTATCCATTTCATAAAATAATCTTCACAGTTTCTTCATAATTGAGTTTTACTATGAGTGTAGGCCAATCACAAACAATCTTTTTCAATTTCTTTACTCCTCCAAAGTAAAGAGCAACTCCTTTAGGGCTGTCTGATAACTTCAGGCAGCTTTTTTTTGCTATTTCTTAATTTTTTCGCCATTCCATGATACTATATGAAGTAATACCTCGCTGGATGCGAGCTCTGCAACACATAAAAAAACTATTCTTTCTATAGAGGAAAAAAAATCAAATCGTAAACGGGGATGTGCATATGGAACCTATTCGCAACAAAATATTGGACTGCAAAAGGATCGTCATCAAAATCGGCACAAGTTCTTTGATGCTGGCGGACGGATCCGTAAACTACCAGACTATCGACCGACTTGCTTATGTCTTGACCGTTCTGCGCAATCAGGGGAAGGAAATCGTTTTGGTATCTTCCGGTGCGATCGGTGTCGGACTCAACCACCTGAACCTACCGCACCGTCCGAAATCCATACCCGAGCAACAGGCAGTCGCTTCCGTCGGTCAGGCCGAATTGATGAACCTCTACACCCGCTTTTTCTCGCACTATAACCAGATCGTCGGGCAAATACTCATGACTTTGGATATCGTTCAGTTCCCGGAAAGCCGCAGGAATGCCGTAAACGCCTTCGAACAGTTGTTGAAAATGGGCATCATCCCGATCGTAAACGAGAATGATGCTGTTTCTGTCGAAGAACTGGATCACCTGACAAAATTCGGAGATAACGACCGCCTTTCCGCAACGGTTGCGGAGATAATCTCCGCCGATCTGTTGATCATGCTGTCCGATGTACCTGGTTTTTACGATAAAAATCCAACGGCGCATCCAGATGCTGTGCTCTTCCACACCATCCATGCCGTCACTTCAAAGGAAATGGCTTTGGCTGGCGGGAACGGTTCGAAATTCGGGACCGGCGGCATGGCAACCAAATTGAAGGCTGCCAAACAAATACTGAAGAATAAGCAGCAGATGGTATTGACGCAAGCCACCGACCCGACCGTACTATTCGATATACTGGCTGGAAAAGAAATAGGAACCTATTTTGTGAGAGAAGATAAGTAGAGGAGGATATTCGATGAACAGTTTATTGCAAGAAATGGGCATTGCCGCAAAAGCCGCAGCCAACAGCCTGAGGAAAGCCTCAACCAAGCAAAAAAACGAGGGACTTTTGGCCATGGAAGCCGCCCTTTACACGCATCAAGATGCTATCTTGACCGCAAACGCGAAGGACATCGCAGCTGCCGCGGCCAATGGATTGCCGACGCCGATGATCGAACGTTTGACTTTGAATCCGCAACGGATCAAAGGGATGGCGGACAGTTTCAAGGAAATCGCCCAACTGCCTGATCCGGTCGGCTACGTCGAGGAAATGACGAAATCAGCCGATGGATTGATGATCGGCAAGCAGCGTGTTCCGCTTGGCGTTATCGGAATCATTTACGAATCGCGCCCAAACGTCACGGCGGATGCGAGTGCTCTTTGCTTTAAATCCGGGAATGCTGTCATCCTGCGCGGTGGAAAAGAGGCCTTGGAATCCAACAAAGCCATCATGACCGCATTGCAGTCCGGCCTCGCGGACGCCGGCTTCGCCAAGGAAACGCTGCAACTGATCCCTGATCCGTCCCGCGAATTGGCCAGCGAATTCATGAAAATGAATCGCTATCTGGATTGCCTGATCCCTCGTGGTGGAGCCGGCCTGATCCAGAACGTACTGAAAAACGCGACAGTGCCAGTCATCGAAACAGGCGTCGGAAATTGCCACTTGTACATCGATAAAGATGCCGAATTAGAAATGGCTACGCGCATTCTGGTGAATGCGAAATGTTCCCGCCCTTCCGTCTGCAATTCCATCGAGACGCTTGTTGTCCACGAAGCAATCGCGAATGCTTTTCTGCCTGTTTTCGCGGAAGCTTTGGCGCCTTATAAAGTGGAATTGCGCGGCGATGCGAAGACTTGCAGCATCCTGTCTGAAGCTGTTCCAGCAACAGAAGAAGATTTCGCTGCCGAATTCTCAGATTTCATTTTGGCAGTCAAAGTGGTTTCCTCCTATGACGATGCCATCGCGCATATCCAAAAATACAGCACAGGCCATTCCGAAGTGATCGTCACCGATCATTACCAAACGGCACAGAACTTCCTGAACGATATCGATTCAGCGGCAGTCTACATCAACGCCTCTTCTCGTTTCACGGACGGCGGTTGTTTCGGCTTCGGTGGAGAAATCGGCATCAGTACGCAAAAACTCCATGCCCGTGGACCGATGGGATTGAAGGAATTGACTTCCTATAAGTACATCATCTACGGTGAAGGCCAAATCAGGTCCTAAGAAGAATCCTCATCAAAAATATCGAGAGCCGGGACACCGTTCCCGGCTTTTTCTGTCCATCAGCAGCAAACACCGTCTTACAGAGAAAAGGAATGATTACACCAATGAAAAAGAAGATTGCAGTCATCGGTGGCGGCATCGTCGGCGCCACCGCAAGTTACTACTCGGCAAAAGCCGGCTACAGCGTCAGCGTGTTCGACAGCGGTACCGGCCAAGCAACAGCCGCAGCGGCAGGAATCATTTGCCCTTGGCTGTCCAGACGCCGCAACAAAAAGTGGTACCGCCTCGTCTCCGAAGGCGCGGCTTTTTATGACAAACTGATGGCCGACTTGGCTTCCGACGGCTTGGAGACGGATGCCTACGCACGTTGCGGCGCCCTGATCCTAGGACAATCCGTCGAATACCTCCAGGAGGTCCATGACCGTGCACTGGAACGTCGCAAGCAGGCACCTCTGATCGGGAACGTCGCTATCCTCAAAGGCACCGAAATCAAAAAAATCTTCCCGCCGCTCAGCAACGTCGAACAAGCCCTTTACGTGGGCGGCGGCGCCCGCGTGGACGGTCGGGAATTGACGAATACATTGCTGCAGGCGACAACCCGCTTCGGAGGCAGTATCCACAAAGGGACCGTTTCACTCTCCAAGGATAACGATGGCACCTTGTCCGTCTTGACACCGGACGGAAGACAGCAAAAATTCGATGCAGTCATCCTGGCGGCAGGCGCTTGGCTACCCGAGCTACTCCAGCCGCTCGGGTACACAGTCGACGTTCGCGGACAAAAAGGGCAGCTGGTTGTCCTCCAAACTGAAGACAGCGCTCTGCAGGACTGCCCGGTCATTATGCCTCAAGGTGAAATCGATCTGCTTCCGTTTGGCCAAGGGAAAACAGTCGTCGGCGCAAGCCATGAAACCGACAAAGGCTATGATCTACAGCCCGATGCTTCCATTACGGATCCGATGCTGGAACAAGCCTATGCTTGGCTCCCTGACCTAAAAGAAGCGCCCATCGCGGATATCCGTGTCGGTACGCGGGCCTACACCTCCGATTTCAGCCCCTTTTTCGGTAGTGTCCCGGGTCTGGATAACTGCTTCGCGGCAAGCGGTCTCGGCTCATCCGGGTTGACTTCCGGCCCATTGATCGGGTATTTGTTGACCGAACTGGTCCGTGAGCAACAAAGCACCTTGCCCCTCGAAGACTATCCGATTGACGCTTACATCAAACAGACGACTTGCTAAAAACACAGAAATATTATCCATTATACTCCGTATTTTTTGCCATTTCGCCGAACTTGAAATACACTTATATTAGATGGAGGTGAAAAATATGTGGAAAGAATTTAAAACATTCATCATGCGTGGGAATGTGCTTGATCTTGCCGTCGGGGTTGTCATCGGGGGTGCATTTACAGCAATCGTTAATTCATTAGTCAAAGATATCATTACACCGATCATCGTAGCCGTAACCGGCAACGCAGACTTGACAGGCCTCTCTTTCAAGATCGGCCAGGCAGACTTCACGTATGGTAATTTCCTGCAAGCCGTACTGAACTTCTTGCTGATTGCCCTTGTCCTCTTCATGATGATAAAGGTAATCAACAAACTCAAACGCAAAATGCCCGAGGAAGAACCCGTGGAAGTTGAAGCAGAAGTACCGGTTGTTGAACTTTATCTGAAAGAAATCCGTGATTTGATGGTTGATCAGAACAAAAAAGCCGAATAAGAGCGGAGTGAGCGTTGGATGATCGAGCATCCAACGTTTTTTTGTCCCAAAACAGACATGCAACAGTTTATCCAATCGATATGCAAAAATAGCCGTATGCGCGAAATGAATCACAACGCATACGGCTATTTTTTGCATTTCTGCCCAATACTCCTGAACATGCATTACCCAGCAACCAATTTTAAGCTCTGATTTTATCCACCAGTGTTTTCAGTATTTTATCGGCTGTCTTTCCATCATCTTTTTTGATGACTGCTTCAGAGATGATGAACGAGCCGCCTACCGCTACGATGTGGTCATTTTCGACATAGTCCATAAAATTGTCAGCGTTGATTCCGCCGGTCGGCAAGAATTTGACGTCATAGAAAGGACCACTCAAAGCGTTGATCGCTTTTAACCCTCCGTAAATATCTGCAGGGAAAAACTTCACAACCTTGATACCGAATTCCGTAGCCCGCTGGATATCTCCTGGCGTTGCCGTTCCAGGAAATACAGGGATATCCTGTCCGATACAGTACTCGATTACGTCCGGAACGATTGCTGGTGAAACAATGAATTTTGCGCCATTTTCAACCGCATCCTTCGCTTCTTTCAACGTCCGCACAGTGCCTGCGCCGACAATCAATTCTCCGGACTGGGCTAACTTCCTGATGGCATCCAAAGCTAAGTCACTTCGGAATGTCACTTCGATAAAACGCACTTCGTTCTTGATTAAAATCTCTTCCAACCGCTCCAGACAAGAAAGATCAGTCGCTGTATAAAGAGGCAACAATTTCGTTTCTTCGATTTGTCGATAGATTTCGTGTTCCATATTTGCTGGCATTTTCAACTCTCGCTTTCTGGCATCGCGGAAATTTATCCTTTTGCCTTCGTAATTGCTTCAAGCAATCCTTGCAGATACGTAATGCCCATCGCGCGGTCATACAATCCATAACCAGGCATTGCGACTTCGCCAAAAACAGTACGCCCGTGATCGGGACGGATAACTCCGTCAAATCCGACATCTACTAAAGCTTTCATGATGGCATACATATCCAAGGAGCCATCCGTGCTCAAATGTGCGGACTCCCTGAATTTACGCTCGCCTAAAAATTCGACATTGCGGAAGTGAACAAAGTTGATTTTGTTCCCGACTTCATGGATGATTTCAACCATATCATTGTTTGGTTCAGCTCCAAGGGAACCTGTGCAAAGCGTAAGTCCGTTGTATGGAGAATCAACAATGCTGAGGATTTTTTTCAGGTCTTCCAAATTCTTCGTGATGCGCGGGAAGCCAAAAAGTTCAAACGGCGGATCATCCGGGTGAATAGCCATCTTGACATCCATTTCCTCACAAACTGGAATGATTTTTTTCAAGAAATAACTTAAGTTTTCAAATAAGATTTCTTCCGTTACGCCTTCGTACATTTCTACCAATTTGCTGAATTTATTCAGACGCTCTTCTTCCCAACCAGGCAGGCTGAAGCCTTTCGATTGGCTGTGGATCAGTTTATACATATCAGCCGGTTCCATCTTGTCCACGACAGCTTGATCGTATACAAGCGAGAAGCTGCCATCTTTGTTTTCATAGAATAAGTCTGTCTTTGCCCAACCAAAAATCGGCTTGAAGCTGTAACAAATCATGCGAACATCGCATGCGGACAGGTTCTTGATTGTCGTAATGTAATTTTCAATGTATTGATCGCGTTCAGGTGTTCCTGCTTTGATTGCATCATGGATCGCTACACTTTCAATCCCCAATAATTCCAGACCGCCTTTTTCCACGGACTCTTTCAATTCTTGGATTTCAGAAACTTCCCATACATCTCCAGGCAACTTGTTCAATAACGTTCCCACAACTCCGTTTATTCCAGGAATTTGGCGAACATGATCCAACGGAATCGTGTCGCCCTTTTCTCCGTACCATCTAAATCCCCACTTCATTCAGCATTCCCCTTTTCCTTCTATTTTTCTTAAAAAGTATCGTCCTCTTCATCATCTTCTGTAACCATGGACACATGCCAATCGCTGATGCTGCTCTTCCCTTGCGCAATAATTGCTTTAGCGGCTTGATCAACCTGTGTTCCGATCAATTGATGGTTGATTGCTTCCAACAGCATCGGAAGGTTTACTCCGCCAATGATATGCACAGAATCTTGCAGTGGTTTCTCCAGACTATTCGTCACAAGCACCGATTGGTTATACGGGCTGGCGCTCACCAGATCCACCAACACAATAATCCCATCCCCTTGATCTACTTCATGGATGAATTCCTTAATTTTTGCGCCTAACGCCTGAACGTCATCTCCAAGATTCAAGTTCGCTGTTTTGATATTATTCGTCGGCCCAAAAATCACTTCCGCCGAATTTTTAAGTCCATCGCTTAACGTTCCATGTGTCGCAACGATAATCCCTAACATTAATAATCCTCCTTTGTTTTGGAGAATGCACAGCATTTATCTGCACAATTCCATAACTTTTGTGATATTTTCCATATTTAAATTCTTTTTGTTCAACTCCGATTTATCCAGATGAAATTGCGTTTTTTGCTCTTTTTCCGATATTTTTGCACTGAAGATATAATTGATTTTTTCGTCCGATGACTGATGATCAATACTCATTTCCGATAATTTCGCCTTAGAAATATCATTTCCGATGACATGCAGCGGTGCATCCGCACCTACGCAATCCAGATAAAATATCTTTGCTTTCTTATTTTTGGGCGTAAGCATTGCTTCGAGACCACTTTCACCAAAACTACCTTCATCCACAAAAGCAAAAGCTGTCTTCTCGTCTTTTACTTTTGTATCATTGATCATCGCCAACAAAGCCAAAACTGACGATGTATTCCGGACCACAGTTCTCCGATCAGGTAGTCCCTTAGTGATTTTTCCGAACAAGTAAAAATAGACGCCATATGCAAGAGCAATAAGTGCGGTACGAACAGAAATCAAGTCAGCCGTACCTGAAGCGTACCGCATATAAAGGAGCGTTCCTGCTATACCTGCCAGAAGCAATAACACGGAAGTGGCAACGATGAAACTGGTCGTCCGTTTTTCCTGTTCTTTTCGGTCAAATAAAACATAAGGACCAAAATGCTGAATCGGCGTATCATAATATGTGCAAATGATCTGATCCGCTTTTTCGATATCGCCAACGTAAACGTTCCTTGAAGCATACTTTTCGTGTCGATTGTACTCGATCACCTGCACATCTTCCCGCATCTCTGAAATATCCGCCACCAATGCCGAGAGAAACCGCCGTTTGCTTTTATCCGTGCGACGCACACGATAAAAGGACTGATATCGAAATAGCCAATCTTTAAATTTTTCATTTTGCTGCATAGTATTTGCCACCTATCATCTTGCTCACTATTTTCATGTTTGAGAAAAGCAGCTATTGCTGTTACTCAATAACTGCTTCCTCGCTCAGATTTATTTTATAACCCGAATTGCTTCAATACATCCGCTAAACTGGAGCTTGAAGAAGAGGGCGTTGCTTGGAAGTAGATGTTTTCGACACCATATTCTTCATTTAATTCTTTCAATCTCAGCGCATCTGCTTTGTTCAGATAAACCGATTTTGTAACCAGAATATCGTCATCGCCTTTTTTAGCGATTCCGCCGATATTCAGGTCCTTGATCGGAACACCATGTTTGACCAAGTTGTAGATGCCTGTCACTGTTTTTGTGATCAGGATAGCACTGTACTCTTTAAACTTGAACTCATCCCAATAAAATTTGCACTTTTCTTCCGTCATGATAATCGTTTTTTGTCCGGTACGGCTTCCCGCACTCTTGTATAAATCTTTCATGAATTTATCTTTGGCAACAACATCATCAACTACAAAAATCGAATTGACCCCGTCTCGTTGGGATAATGTCAACATGACTTGACCATGGATCAATCTTTCATCTACACGCGCTAAATTTACTACTCCCATTTTTCACACTTCCCTTTCTTAATGAACCTTTTATAGAATACCTATGCCTGCCAGAACAATCAGAATCAGCGTCAACCCTACTAACGCACGTGTTACTTTCAGACCTTTTTTGATGTAGTAGAAGTATACACCCAGAACAACAGCCAACGGCAACATGCCAGGCATGATCTTATCCAGCGTTTCCTGAAGGACAAATGGCCGTCCGGAGATTGCAAATTCTAAACTTGACGAAACTTTAACGTAATTTCCGGCTAAAATCCCCATCATGAACATACCCAGGATAGACAGCATTTCGATGACAGTCTGGATTCCAGCACTGTGCATCACACCAGTCGCATTTTTGCCTGTCTTGAATGCGCTTCGTGCAAAGAATACACCTAACAATACTTGGTAAAGAGCAAAAGCGACGAATGGGAATAAGGCGCCGATTGGGCTACCCATTTGTGCCCAAGGAACAGCGATGGCGATGAAAATGTATTGCACAGTCCCTGAGTCGATCGAATCACCGATCCCTGCCAAAGCGCCCATCAAACCAGCTTTCGTATTGTACATCAGATCGTCAGTCATGGTAACTTCTTCGCCGTTCACAACTTCTTTGGCGCGTTCTTGTTCCATCGAAGACATCAGCCCTGTGATGACGCCGCCACCCCATGAAAGTTGCGTATTGAAGAACAGCAATTGACGTTTGTAGGCAGCTCTCAATTGATCCTCATCTTTGTACAGTTTGCGCAGAATCGGCATCATCGCATAAAGCAGCGAAGGCGCCAGATAACGTTCGAATGAGTGGGGAATTTCGTTCGCAAAGTGCCAGCGTAAATAGGTTTTCGTAACATCTTTAGCGGTTATTTCTTCTGGTGCTAACTTGTTTTTTTCTTTAGCATCTAGATTAGCGTTTATCATTTTTTCATCTTCCTTTCAATTTGCCTGCTTTTTAGAAATCGTCATCATCGTCATCATCAAGAGAGGCACTGCCCGCGGAAGCAGGAGCTGCTTTTGTACCCTGTCCTTTAGCCAGTACGAAAATGGCTGCAATCAAAGCGCCGATGATGGCATAAGTTACCATTGTGATTGACAAGGAAGCCAACACAACGCTCATCAAGTAAGCTAACAGGAAGAAAACCATATAGTCTTTACGGCCGATGACATAAATCGTTGTTGCAATACCGATAGCCGCTAAACCGCCGCCGACAACTGTAAGGATGTGGAACACAACCGTACCTTCAAGAGCGGTGATGACATCAGCGATAACAGGTGCTCCGAAGTACAAAGCAATGAATACTAACGGCACAAACAAAAGGAAAGAAGCGATTGTCGGATAAAGGATGATCGATCTCACGATTCCGCCGTCATTCAAGTCTTCTACGGCTTTATCGGTGTATTTACCCAGAAACGTGTTGATGAAAAATCTGAATTGGTACAGATAAGCACCCAGTAAACCTACCGGAACAGCTACCGCTATCGCGGCTTCAGGCTGCAGGTTACCCATCAAAGCGACCGGAACCGCTATCGCTGCTGCGATTGCTGGTTCAGAAGGCATCGTTCCCCCTGGAGAGAAAACCCCCATATAAATTAGTTGGATCGCTGCTGTGATAATCATTGCTTGTTGAACATCCCCCATTACGATACCTGCGATCAAACCCGTCATCAACGGGGAAAAACGTAACGTTAATGTCGCTCCACCTAAAAATGCACGTGACATGACTGCCCCTACCCAAAGTGCAATCAGCAAACTTTGTATTGCGGTAATATTTTCCATTGCCTATACCTCCATATTTATGTATTTTTCTAAATCTATTATTGCTTTTTTCAAGATTGTTTCATTGATCGGGATCGGCAGCAAATGCACTTTTTCTTTTTTGTTGATCAATGCCACTATGTTGTCCAACGCTTCTTCCGATAATGGGTACTCGCCCATTTCCGTCAAAGACTTTGGTAGATGCAAGCTCTCGTACATCGGGATCAGCTCATCAATCACTTGCCATTTCCCTTCCAAGGCCAATTGATAAAAAATGCCATAAGCCACTTTTTCGCCATGCAAATAGTCATGGACTCCGGGCAAGTAAGCCGAAATCGCATCATGGATGGCATGAGCGGCAGTATTACGGGCATATTTGTCACCGAATCCGCCGACCAAACCTGCAACACCGAAGATGATTTCAGATACTTTGATAAACTCTGCCGATGCAACGCCAGTACGCATGTCTTCGATTGCCTTTAACCCGTCTTCAGCAATGACATCTTTGCAAATCCTTGCCGAATGCCGGGCAAGCATCAAAAAATTATTCGCTTCAAACTGCGGCTGTTCCAATATCATGTCGGATTCGTACCACTTCGCTAAGGTATCGGCAAGTCCGGCGATAAAGAATTTGATCGGGGCATCGACAACCAGCGCAGGATCAGTGATCAGAAAGGCTGCTTGTCTTTTGTAATGTTCTGTTTTGCCTTCAGCAAGCCCGTTGTCTTTGTACATGACAGATAACGGTGCCCATGGCGCACAATTGCTCGCCAATGTCGGAACGACCCCAAAAGGTTTTTTCGCAAGCGCTCCAACGTAGTACACTAAATCGCATAACTTTCCTCCACCGACACCGATGATGAAATCAAAGTTCCCCTCTTCGACTATCTTTGCCAACCTGTTTGCTTCATTGTAGCTGCATTCCCCGTTGTATTTTTCGTATTGGATTGTAAACTCCTCATCCAAAAAATCCAGATACGGTCTTGCCTTCTCCCATGAAACCGTTCCGTGGACCAACAACACCCGTTTCACACCGTATTCATTCAGTATGTCCGGGATCACTTCCATGGCACCCTGCCCGTATTTATAAAATTGCGGGCCGACTTTGACATTTACTGCTGTATTCATCTCTCGTTCCACTCCCTTATTTTGTGATGTAAGGACTGATCGGTTGCACTGCTCGTTGCGGCATCCTCCCTTCCACGATGGCTTCACAATCGGAAACACATTTGTCGCCCATCCCCTCCAAGCATTCCATCGTATAAGCAGATGTATGCGGTGTCACAATGATGTTCGCAAAATCCAGGAACGGATGGTCACTACGGCCCGGCTCCACCTCCAGAACATCGGTCGCGTATCCGCGCAGTTTTCCGCTCTCGATCGCTTCGATGATGTCCGATTCTTCAACAAGCGCCCCGCGAGCTGAGTTGGAGATGTAGATACCGTCCTTCATTTTCGCGATGGTTTCTTTTGAAATAAGGTGGTAATTCGTGTCATTCAGGCTTGCACAGAGGCAAATGACCTCGGCCCGCTCCAGCAGTTCATCCAACTCGACTTTCTTACCGCCGAAAATGTCGATTTCCAACGCGGTCTTGTTCGGATCGACTCCCAGCACTTCACATCTGAATCCATAATGTAGAATTTCAACTACTCGGCTACCGATATTACCGACACCGATTACGCCGACCGTTTTGCCGCAAAGACCGTTGCCGATGAACTTAGCCCGGTTTTCCCAGCGGTCTTTCTTGACTTCCGCTGCCGACTCGATCGTTCGCCGCATCAGTGCCAGCAAGTTGGTGACATTGTTTTCGGCTACAGCATCGCGCTCTATCAATGCCGGAACGATCGTCACTACGGTTCCATGCTCTTTGGCAGCTTCCAGATCGACATTGTTGAACCCGATTCCGTGACGCGCAATCAGCTTCAACTCATCTTTATGTTCGAAAAATTCCCTTGTGAAGAATGGCGTCACACTCGCGATGATGATGTTGTATCCTTGCAGAGCCTCCGCCAGTTCCTTTCCCGGTATCTCGCCGTCGAAATCGAAACGATCGACCGGTCCCAATTTTCCCACCCTTGCCAGATGCGCGTCAAACATTTTCCCGAAGCTGCTTGAATTTACGATTGCGATTTTGTTTTTTTCAGTCATCCTTTTTTGCTCCTCCACTCGCAAGACTTTATGTCCAACAAATCCATTCCGGATCGAAGTACCCACACAATATTAAGACTCATCTTACCAACCTCAAATACCGATGCTCAGTTCAAACCCTCGACTGTAATCGTTTTCTTTCTTTACACTCTGATTATAGTAAATAATTTTTACTTTGTAAAGGCTTAAAAAATAATATTTATTTATTTTTGTATTTATGCTATTCTATAGAAAAAGGAGGTGCTCATCATGGCAGAAAATTATATCCAAAAACTCTTAAAGCCGCATTATCCGGGTTTTTCAGCGACCGAAACAAAAATTGCCGACTATTTTGTGAGTTTGGGCATGAACATAGTGAACAAAACATTAGCCAACCTTTCCGAGGAAACAAAATTTTCCGAAGCGACAATTTTTAAATTCGTAAAAAAAATCGGATTCAAAGGATTTCAGGATTTCAAAATCAGTGTTGCTTCAAACTACCGTACGGCTGAAGAGCGCACCCGTCAATTGGCAGTTTTTACGGATATCAAGCCTTCGGATACGCCAACGGATATTTCTAAAAAAGTGATCCATTCCTCTCAGATCCTGCTGCAAAGTCTTATGAGCACACTGTCTGGCGAAACTCTGCAACAAGCGCTTGATATCATCATCCATTCAAAAGCACTCCACTTTTTTGGCCTGGGCGCCTCTGCCGTCACTGCTTTGGATGCCTATCACAAATTCTTGCGGACGGCTATCCCTGTAAATTATGTTTCAGATTATCACATGCAACTGATGCACACTTCCAAATTGACGGAGAATGATTGCGTCTTCCTTTTTTCACACTCGGGCAAGACAGCCGAAACAATCAGGCTGGCCGAAGTGGCTGCCCAAAACAACGCGAAAATAATTTGTCTGACCGGGAATCCGCCAGGCATTTTGAATCAATTGAGTGACGTCAGCATCGTAGTGGAAACGGAAGAATCCATTTTTCAGTCCGAGGCTCTTTCAGCTCGGTTGCTTTACCTCACGATTGTTGATATCATTTACCTGTCCTATATCTATCATGACGAGCACACAAATCTCCGCTCCATTGACACGATACGCCAGGTTCTTTCGACAACAAAAAAGGAAGTGGATAGATAATGCCCATCAAAGCAATCGTTTGCGATATGGACGGCACCTTATTGACTGCTGCCCATGACATCAGCCCCAAAACCCAAGAACTCCTTCTGACACTCCAGCAAAAAGGCATCACGCTGGTATTGGCAAGCGGGAGAAGTTACTTGCGTTTGATGCCGGATGCCCTGAAACTGAAGATGGATTCCCATCAAGGTTACTTGATCGACGTAAACGGCAGCTCCATTTATGATTGCACCTCTAAAGTCCGGGAAAGATTAGGGATAATGGATTCCGAGGACATCCGAAAAGTTACATCTGTCTTCCGTACATTCAATGTTGAGATCCAATTCTCCCAAGATGCCGGCCTGTACACCTACTTGCCGGATTCACTGTATGACCTGAAAAAGAGGATCCGCGGGGAAATGAGATTACCCGATGATTACCCTTGGGCCAGCGGCATGTACGGTTGGTTGTGCGATATGCGCGACGGCTATCCGGAACAAAAACTGATCCTTGATCTGAAGGAAGCACCAACTTCCTGCAACAAAATTTCGATCAGCCAGGACCCCCATTTTATGGAGGCTGTGACGCAATCCTTGCCTCACTTAGGTCTGCATGACGATTACGAGCTGGTCTTTTCTGACGAGAGGAAACTTGAGATCACCAAAAAAGGCATCAATAAAGGCAAAGCCTTGGATACCTTATTGGAAAAACTCGGCCTTTCCAATGAAGAAGTGGCTGTTTTTGGCGACAGCGAAAATGACATCTCCATGCTTTCCGGCAGACCCTACTCCTTCGCAATGGACAACGCGTTGCCCAAAGCCAAGAGCGTGGCAAACTATGCAACGCCTTCCAATGATGACGAAGGCGTCTATCATGGCTTGAAGCAATTGATTTCCGAAGGATTGCTTTAAACGAGCGAACATAAAAAAGCCGTATACCTTGCGAAATATCGCATGGTATACGGCTTTTTGCACCCAAATCGGCACTTATGATTTCACAAATAGATCCGCCACAATCCAAACACCAGCACGAGTGCCAGCAACAGCGTGTGTCCTTTTATCTGCATGAATACAACAGCGATGAATTCACGCAAAAACGCATACGGCAGAAAATAAAACGGCGTCCAGGCACCCAAACCGTCCGTATCCAATCCCACTCGGTGAGCGTAAAGACTGCTGCGGACAGTATGAAAATTATTCGTGATGAAGAGGCACTTGTACTTTTCTTTGTACGTATCCATGATGCCCTTCGAGTACAGCAAATTCTGATACGTATTAACGGACTTGTCTTCCTCAATGATTAGTTCTTCCGGGATACCTTTCGCAATCAGATAGCGTTTCATGGCATACGCTTCGGAAAAGGGTTCATCCACACCTTGCCCCCCGCTCACAATCATCCGGCAGGGCCGCTTCTGCGTATGCTCTGCCTGATTCCTAAAAAACCGGATTGCTCTGTCCAAGCGTTTCTCCAACAAAGGACTGATTCTTCCATCCGGCAGCAATCCTGCGCCCAAAACAATGATGAAATCTTTATCAAGGGAAACCGGAATGAGTCCGTAAAAGGTTGTCGCGACAAAAAATAAGATCAGTACTACCCCGAAATAGATAATGAAGTAGCTCATCAAGCGCATGAAGCGCCAAATCAGATAATGATGGAACACAAAATAGTTCAGCAGGAACAGCAGATCCATCAACAAAATGAAGATTCCCACCGCAAGCAGAAGCGCATAACGCTTAGCCCAGCCTTCTTTATTGATCAGCAACACGCCATTGAAGACAAGCGCCAGGCCAAAAAACAGGAAAGCAAACGGTGAAATCAAGCCAAACAAAACGCGAAATAGCATCACCGCGTAACGGATCCATACTATTTGGGGCGATTCATTGCCTTGCAGCATTCCTGCAAAGAGGGACAGCACCGCCGCAACCAGCAAGTAGCTTTGGAATTGTCGACTTTTCCCCATCAACCGGAGCATCAGGATCCCGCCGAACGAGCATATACTCAATAAATAGAACAGCAACGGTCATCCCTCCTGTTTAGAAGCCGTGGAAAGCTTGATATACTTCCTGTTTCTTCAGATCCCTGATTTTTGCGGTCTCTTTGATCGCATCTTTAGAAGAAAGTCCCTGCTCTGTCATCAGCTTTTCCACCAATTCAGCAATGCTGAGGTCATCGAATGTCTGTTCAACTGGCATTTCCGGATTATCATTGCCAGCTATCATCAGGCAGATTTCCCCTCTGATTTCCGTCTCTTCGGCCCAACCAGCCAATTCCTCCGCCGAACCCCGGATGAACTCCTCAAAGCGTTTCGTCAATTCGCGGCAAATGACGACTTGGCGCTCCGCACCCATGACGGTTGCGATATTTTTGAGCAATTCTTTCAACCGATAAGGCGACTCATAGAAAATCATCGTCTCTTCCCTGTTTTTCAACGACTCCAACTGCGCCACTTGCTCCTTCTTCTTGCGCTCCAAAAAGCCGAAAAAGTAGAAGGGCTGTGGTGCCAATCCAGAAGCGATCAATGCGGTCACACCGGCATTGGCTCCAGGCAACGGTACAACCGGCACGTTTGCGTTGATGCAGGCGCGCACCAAATCATGACCCGGATCGCTGATCGAAGGCATTCCCGCATCGCTCACTTGAGCGATCGATTGTCCACCAAGCAGCTTATCCACCAATTGCGGAATGCGCTCCTGGGTATTGTGTTCATGGAAGCTGATCTGGGGTGTATCCACTTCGAAATGCGTCAGCAGTTTCCGCGTATTACGCGTGTCCTCCGCCGCTATCAGATCCACTTCACGCAGTATCTTTATGGCACGGAAGGTCATATCCTCCAGATTGCCGATGGGTGTCGGCACTAAATAAAGCGTTCCGCACGCATGCTGTTCATAGCTTTTTTGCAGTTGCATCTTTTTTCTCCTCTGATTTCGTTTCATTTTGTTGACTCTGGCGACCCGCTAAAACCCGTTCGATTCAGAGCTGAATACACCGATAGCGCGCACCTTCAAAAAATTCTCTTTCTGCTTGCGGCTCAGTTTCTTGAACGCCGCCTCCGCTTTGGTCGCTTCCGTTCTGGAACCGAAGACTTCTTTGTAGATCATTTGGACAGGGCGGCGGGCCTTGGTATATTTACTGCCGATGCCTTTGTTGTGCTCCCGTTCGCGCCGAAGCGTGTCCGTCGTGTAGCCGGCATAGAACGAGTCATCTGCGCAGAGCAGCACATAAAAGTAGTGCTCACTGCTCGCCATAGAGGACGTCCTTTACCTTCTGGCTGTATTCCCCTTCTTCATTGTACACAACGAGCGGCGGCAGCACACGGAAACCGTCTTCTTTACCGTCCTTGATGCCCTCGATCAGGATCATGTTCGCTTCCTTGTTCTGTTTCGGGTAAATGAACTGCAGTTTCTTGGGCGCAATCCGGTTGTTGCGCATCGTTTCCAGGATCTCCATTAGACGATCCGGGCGATGGACGAAATAAGCCTTGCCTTTCATTTTCAGCAGATGGCTCGTCTGTTTCATCAATTGGTCCAGCGTCAAATGGATTTCGTGCCGCGCGATCGCAAAAGCATCCAATTCATTCGTGAAACTGGATTCGCTCAGCTTGAAATAGGGCGGATTGCAGGTGATGACATCGACGGAATCCGGTTTGATGAAGCGGGTGACCTCATTCACATCTGCGTGCAGAAAGGAAACCTTCTCCTCCAACTGATTCAGCTGGACTGTCCGACGGGCCATGTCCACCAACCGGTCCTGCAGTTCCACCCCGACAATCGGGTTCTTGGTTTTCCCCGTCAACAGGAACGAGACTGCCCCGTTCCCGGCGCAGAGATCGACTATCTTTGCCGGCTTCACGCGCGGCAATTCCGCGAAATCAGCCAACAGCACCGCATCCAACGAAAAAGAGAACACGGCTGAACTTTGGATGATCTGGATGTTTTCCCTCTTCAGCACATCCAACCGTTCGCCTTCCTTTAATACATTTTCCATTCCTCTACCCCTTTACCTTGTTCCTCAAAACAGAGGCCAGGACTTCTGTCCCCGCCTCTGTCTATTTGTTCATCCATCATTTATTGACAGTACCCCCAACGCGGGACACTTCTCAGTTTTTCCGATCTCTTTCGCCGTAGATGACATCGATACAGAAAACACAGGGTTCATCATTCAGACGACGGGAACCATAATAAACATTGCAGACATGAAAACCGTCCTCGTAAAGCTTCTGTAAATTCAGACGGGACTTCGACATTTCTGGCTCTTGCTTCTGCGCATCTTCTTTTTCCTTCGTAAGGAAATCGATCCGATCGCGCAGATGCTGGTTCTCGATTTGAAGATTTGCATTCTCTTCTATCAGGTCATCCATCTTCTCTTGAATCTCTTTAACATCTGCTCCCATCGATGAAATACGGCTTTCCACCCGATGAAATTGGTCATACAAGGCACGTTTATCCATTTTATCCACTCGCATTTTCCATACTTATTTTTCAATCCTATCGTGCAGATCCTTAAACCTTACAATTCTGAACCGGCAAACTCAACCGTTTTATTATGCTCGAACAGCCGCACTTTGACGACTTGGCTGAGCACATTCAGTTCCACAACTTTCCCCTTGCCCTCGGGCGTCATTACTTCCTGCCCATAATCAGGCATTGCTTTTCTGAGAGAGACATACGTATCGTTCTCATAGTTCAGGCAGCACATCAAACGCCCGCACAAACCGGATATTTTGGCAGGATTCAAGGACAACCCCTGATCCTTCGCCATCTTGATCGAAACCGGCACAAAGTCCCCCAAGAACGTCGAACAGCAGAGAGTTCTGCCGCAAGGTCCGATTCCGCCTAGAATTTTGGCCTCATCGCGGACACCGATCTGATGCAATTCGATCCGCGTGCGGAAAACAGCCGCCAACTCGCGGACCAATTCCCGGAAATCAATCCGGCCTTCCGAACTGAAATGGAAAGTCAAACGACTGCGATCGAAAGTGTATTCCGCTTTGATCAGCTTCATCTCCAATTTCAGCTGCTTCACTTTCGTCTTGCACACGGCAAAGGCTTCTTTCGCCTCTGCGCGATTTTTTTCATCCTGCTCGAGGTCCTTTTCGGTCGCAACGCGGATGATATGTTTATGTGCATGGATGCCACTTTCATCATTTTTGCATTGTTTATCAACAATGACGACTTGACCTATATCGACAGCATTCCCATTATTTATGATTAATTTTTCGTCCATTTTGTACTTTGTCTGGCCTGCTTCATAATAAGAGATGGGCCCGACAGGCATAAAACGAACACCAATGACGTTTTTCATTTTCTTTCTCCTCCAGAAGCTTTATCTATAGGCTATTCCCGAGTGCGATTTCTTCCAGTACCCCTTGGAGCTGGACATTTGCTTCCAAATGTTTTTTTCCTTTGAGGATATTTTCCATATGCCGGGTGATTTCCTGAGGATGCAGTTTTTCTGCAATGCGCTCGTACTCTGTTCCGTGATTTTTGTTGACGATAGCTTGCTTATTGCTGTACTTGGTATAAAGTAAATCACGGTAATAGAATAATAGCAAGTCCAAAAAGAAGTGGCCATCATTTTTATCCTTCAGACCATCCATCAAGTCGGTCTGCACAAACACAAATGCTTGGGGATTTTTAGAAGTCATCAGTTGGAACCAAGCCCACGTCCGCTTCTTGGATTCATGGAAACTCTCTTCCTGATTCAGCAACAGAGCTGCTTCCTGGTTATTGGTGATGGCCGCCAACAACGCCGCATTTTCAGGCTGTATGCCTTGCGCCTCCAAAGTTTCCCCTAACGCTTGCTTGTTGACGACCCGAAAATGGACGATTTGGCAGCGCGATCGGATGGTCGGCAGGATGTTCTCTTTTGCAGTAGTCATCAGAATCAGGTACGTATCGTTCTGCGGTTCCTCCAAGAACGTAAGCAGACTGTTCGAAGCACTGACCGTCATTTTTTCGGCGTCATAAATCAGATAGACCTTACGGCTACCTTCCATCCCGCTTTTGGAAAGCTCTGCCTTCAATTCACGGACTTGATTGACTTTGATGGTGTTGCCATCCGGACTGATTTCCGCCACATCGGGAAATTCACCTGCCGCAATCCGTAGGCAATGATTGCAGTGCCCGCATGGCTGACCATCCTGCAACTCGTCGCAAAAGAGCGTTTGGGCTATCCAACGCGCCAATTCTTCTTTGCCGGTTCCGCGCGCTCCTTCAAACAAGTAGGCGTGAACCAGCCGCTTTTCCCGAATCGTCCGTTGGAACCTTTCGAGCAGTTCCGGTTGTTGCCTCATCAAAAGCTGTGTCACACCATCCATCCTTTCCTTCGTCATCAGAATCTGTGAAAACTATCTATCGGCAAAACAAACACAGTCGCTCCGCCTACGTGCACTTCCATCGGGTAGGCGATTGCGTTGTCCAACGGCACATCCATGCTGACTGGGGTCGCTACAAATTGCTCGCGCGCTTCGCAGTTGGTTTTGATGATCCGCAATACTTCATCGACTCGTTCGTCCTCTACACCGATCATGAAGGTGGTGTTGCCGGCGCGCAGAAAACCGCCCGTAGAAGGCAATTTCGTCGCGCGGACGTTCGCTTCCACCAACTCGTCGGACAGGATAGCGCTGTCTTTATCTTGAATGATAGCCATAATTAATTTCATAACAAATCCCCTCTTTCTATAATATATAAGAAAAGCTGAACGGGTTCGTTCAGCCCTGAAAGAAATTTAGGAAATCTGTCCGCCTGAGCATCGAAGAGCGCAATAGGACAGATTTATCTAATTTCCGAAGGGCTAACCCGTGAAGCTGGACATTATTTTAAATGCATGAAACATGTTGCAAACTTGTGAAACACCTACGGTGACGCACTTTTGAGTTGAAAAAATTTTATAAACTCCTATATGCTGAGAAAAGCGGAACGGTCCGTTCAACTTTTGTTTCGGCAAATGATTTTACTCTAAAAATAGCTTGGATATCTGTTTTTGATGATGTGATAGCAAGCTTCCGCTACCTCTTCACGGCTCATCGTCCCATCGACGACCACTATCCGTTCCGGATTAGCCTTCGCCAATTGCAGATAACCAGCGCGGACTTTTTCATGGAAAGCGAGCTTTTCCTGGTCCAAACGGTTATATTCCCGTTCATCCAGATTTGCATGGATCCTTTGAATGCCTACTTCTGCCGGAACATCGATGTACAACGTCACATCCGGCTCGATGCCTTCTGTTGCGAATTGGTTGATTTCGCGGATACCCTCTTGACCGATGCCTCTTGCGTAGCCTTGATAAGCGATGGAACTATCGACAAAACGATCACAAAAAATGACGTCTCCACTTTCCAAAACGGGCAACACCTTTTCGATCAGATGCTGGCGGCGGCTTGCCGCATACAACAAAGCTTCTGTCCTAGAATCCATGTCCGTATGCGAAGGATCCAGTATCAACGAGCGGATCTTTTCCGCGATCGGGCTTCCACCCGGTTCTCTCGTCGCTACTACTTTACGGTTCATCTCTTGTTGCAGACGCGGTACTACTTGCTGCAACGCGGTTGTCTTGCCTGAGCCATCCGGCCCTTCGATTGTGATGAAAATCCCTCTCACTTTGCACACTCCTACGATTCTAATACTTCCATTATACGCTAAATGAAAGTTTTTTTATACAGATGAAACCGATATAGCTTTGTCAATTTTGCAACAATTAATTGTCTTGATTGCCTTTTTCTGAAAATAGAGCCATGAAACTGTTTCCGGCTCCGGGTGCGCCTGGATTACGTGTGCCGACAAGCTGAAAAGATGAATACCCGTTGCTTATTCATGTTTCCGACTACATTCCGGCCTCTAAACATGAATACCCGAGATTTATTCATGTTTTCGACCACATTTCGACCTCAAAAGATGAATTCTTTCGATTTATTCATGTTTTCGGCGAACATCCACCAATCCCCACAAAAAAAGGGACAACCCCATTCCACATGGGCGCCCCTCTTGATAATCCTATGTTTGCTTCATTTGCGTATTGTACAGCATCGTGTAGATGCCGCCCTTTTTGACGAGCGTCTCGTGGTCGCCTCGTTCAACGATTTTGCCTCTCTCCAGCACCAAGATTTCATCAGCCGACAGGATCGTCGAAAGACGATGCGCGATGATCAGGCTCGTGCTCTTGGCGAGGATCGGCTCGATCGCTTCCTGGATGGCGTGCTCAGAGATGGAGTCCAATGAGGAAGTCGCTTCGTCGAAGATGATCAGCCCCGGTTTCCGAAGAATGATCCGCGCAATCGAAAGCCGCTGCTTTTCGCCGCCGGAAAGCTTCATGCCGCGGTTACCCACTACAGTGTCGTAACCTTTCGGCAGCCCACTGATGAACGCGTGAATATTGGCTTCACTGCACGCTTGCTCGATTTCGGCCTGCGTAGCATCGGACTTGGCGTAGAGCAGATTTTCTCTTATCGTACCGTTGAACAAATACGTGTCCTGCGTCACCACGCCGATGTGCTGGCGTAGAAAGGCCAGATCGAGTTTGCGGATGTCCACGCCGTCCAACAGGATTCTTCCGCCCGTCACATCATAGAGGCGCGGAATCAGGTTGATGATGGTGGACTTGCCCGCTCCCGAAGGCCCGACGATGGCGACGGATGATCCCGGCTTCAGCTCGAAACTGACGTTGTTCAATATCGACTGGTCCGGATCATAGTGGAAGGAAACCTCTTCAAAAGCCAACTCGCCAGCAAACGACTCAGGCCGGAGCGCCTGCGGATCATTGTCGATTTCCACAGGCAGATCGAAATACTCGAAGATGCGATCAAAAAGTGCCATCGAGCGGATCATATCAACCTGGATGTTCAGCAAGGAATTGACTGGTCCGTACATCCTGCCCAGGAGCGCCACCATGACGGTAATGTCCCCGATTGTCAGATCCGTGTTGCCGTATTCAATAATGAGAATTCCCCCGACCAGATAGATCAACATCGGACCGATGTTCGTGAAGACGTTGATCACGACCCGGAACCATTTGCCAGCCATGCTTTCCTTGATGTTCAAACGGATCATCTGCTTGTTGGCTTCCTGATAGCGTTCGAACTCGTAGGCTTCCGTGACGAAAAGCTTCGAAAGCAATTGCCCGCTGACACTGAGCGTCTCGTTCAGGATCTGGTTGATGTCGTCATTGTGCTTCCGTGACTCAAGCATTATTTCCCAACGCCTTTTGCCCACGCGCTTCGTCGGCAAGATGAACAACGGCACCACCACAATGCCGATTGTCGCCAGCAAAGGACTTTTCGTATACATCGTGACGAGCGCAACCGTCAACGTCGCGAAATTCTGCAGGATGTTCGTCCAAGTGCCCGTCAGCACGCTCTGCACGCCGCCGATATCGCTGGTCATGCGGGTGATGATGTCGCCCTGCTTGCTGGTCGTGAAGAACCGGTGCGACATCCGCTGCAGATGGCTGTACATCTTGTTGCGCATGTCAAAGGTGATATTTTCCGCCATCCAGACATTGGTATAGCTCTCCAGTACGCTGATCAGATTGGCGAGGATCAACACTCCGAACGAAAGGCCGATCAGGCGGATCAGCACGGGCAGATTCTGCTCCAATAGCCCTTCATCGATGATGCGGCCCGTCAGGATCGTCGGAAAAACGCCGAATACCGACGAGATGATGATCGCCAACACTGATACGATAAGTTGTTTCCAATAAGGGACGAGGTAGCTGAACATACGCTTCAGTAGCCGCAACGTAATTTTGGGGCTGTTCTGTTTCTCCTCCTCCGTCAGAAAGCCTCCACGGCCGCCTTTGAACCCGTTCCCGCCCATCATTGCTCACCTGCTTGGTGTCTGAAATCCTCCAAGGATTTTGTCAGTTTTTCGCAGAGCGCAACGAATTGCTCTTGCTCCTCAAGCGTCAAGCTATGATTGATGCGCTCCCGTTCCATCTGGCGTACTGCCTTCATTTTCTTCAATAAAGCATCCCCCTTTTCTTGGATGAAAATCCGGTTCCTGCGCTGATCGGCCGGGTCCGGCTGCCGCGTCAAAATCCCGTCCGCCTCCAGTCGGTTCAGCATTTCCGTCAAGGAAGCCGGACGGATCCCCATCCGGTCCGCCAATTCCCGCGAACTCATTCCATTATTTTCCTGCAATATCCGCAAAAGCTTTCCCGCTCCGCGCGATTCGTGCTTAGCGGGATTCTCTTTACGCCGCAGCGTACGCATCAGCTTCATCGCACTGCCGATGACATCTTTATTTTGTTCTTCCATAATAAGTTCCTCCTCCAGATAGTTAGGTACCTATCTATCTCCCTTCATTATATTAGGTACCTAACTAAAATGCAAAAAAAAAGAATGCGGCCGGGACATTTTTGTCCGCAACCACATTCTCTTTCATGTATGCATTCTATTCAATTACTGTTCAATGGCTGCTTTTTTTGCGTCTCTGCGGTCAGCCAACTCCATTTGGATTTCCGCCATGCGTTTGTCATCCAATTCATAGAATTTCATCGCAATCAGAGAGGCTACCCAACCCAAGATCATCATACCGACAAACAAGAACATCGTTACCCAGAAGATCTCTTCGCTCGGTGGCGTATCCACAGAAGGGAATACTTCTTTGAAGCCGATGTATGCCAATAGTATGCCGATGATTGTTTGTCCAAGAGAAGAAATCATTTTATCAACGAAGGAGAAGATTGTCCCCATCACACCGGGAGCGTAACGATCATTCTTGTATAATTCATAGTCTGTAATATCAGGAATCATCGGAATAACGATTCCTCCTGACACACTCCGCACGCCTGTCGCCAAAATGTACAAAGTAACGAATGCGATAGACATAGCGTTCATATCCGTCATGCGGATTTGCGACGGATCACCCAGCCAAAGCAACAGGAACATTGCGGCGTAGAGAGCGATACACATCCAAGTAGATACAACGAGTGCTTTTTTCGAACCAAATTTACGGGCATAGCGCGTTCCGATTTGGATCAGGATCAACACGGGAATCATCGTGATAGCTGAAATGGAACCAAAGACACCGTAATCACCGATAAGAATACCGAACAGCATGACCATTACGATGGAATTTGTAGAAACAGTTGAAGCCAACTTATCAGTTGATGCAGCTACGATAAGCATCTGTAACGGGCGGTTGCCTTTGATGATGTTGAACATATCTTTCAACTTGATAGGTTCTTGTACACCACCTGTACCAAAATTTTCAGTTCTGTCATGTTCCCATAGACCTGCTACAGCAATTGCCGTCATAACACCGGAAGCGATGACTACAGTGATGACAAATTCATGGAAGAAAGATTCTGTGAAGCCGCCATGTTTGGGTACCATGTAATTCGACACATACATTG
Source organism: Trichococcus sp. ES5 (assembly GCF_900067165.1). Classification (NCBI taxonomy): domain Bacteria; kingdom Bacillati; phylum Bacillota; class Bacilli; order Lactobacillales; family Carnobacteriaceae; genus Trichococcus; species Trichococcus sp. ES5. The sequence goes on along the minus strand of NZ_FJND01000021.1, from coordinate 8,688 downwards.
CAGCACCCGCAAACAATAATGACGTATAGGACATGTCAAATGTCGAAAACAAAGGACGCTGTTCCGGATCATTTGTCAAAACCGTTTGGCCAGCTTTTGTGCAGGCCGTTTGGAACGTATAGCCAACGATATAGACCAGATAGAGGATAATGAAGTAAATTAGGCGCATATTTTCAGGAACCAAGTGTGTCGTGAAGAACATCAATAAGGTAATGATCGTCATTACCACCCACCCCATAATCATGAAAGGCCTGAATTTACCCATTTTTCCGTCTGTCTTATCGATCCACAACCCGATGATTGGATCAGTGATTCCGTCCCACATACGGCTCATCGTAATCAGAGTGGATACAATGACTGTCCCCAAACCAACGACTCCTGTAGCGTAATAGGATACGAACAACATCAAATATAAAAATATGTTTGTTGCAGTGTTGTTCAGTGCAAATGCACCAATCTGCCATGTTTTTGCACGTCTGTAACGGGACTCTTGTCTTGCTTTAACTTCTTTTACTGTAGTTTCCAAATGGATACCTCCAATTTTGTATTTCTTCTAACTCTAAACTCCCCAAATAATAGCGGTTACATAACGAAACCTAATTAGCCCAACGGTCATCTTAATTGGCTGCTCACACCCTTCCTCCAAAACGAAAGTATCCTGTTTTTATGAAACAAAATATAATTGCCTATTTCGATACAAAGTATCATATTGCAAAACTAACATTTGATATACATAACTTTATATCAAAAGCGCTACCAAATCAATGTGACGCTTACATTATTGTTGTATGTTTTTTTAAATGTTCAAATCTTCGTAACATACCATTGACCTTAAGTCTTTTGGTCGTAATTCTCTTGACTGAAAATGCAGTGGCGGATATTTCATTAATGGAGGTTGGCAATTACTCTTGTACCGATTTATCTATGGAACAAAAAAAAACAGACCGCATAGGGGCCTGTTTCTTCATTATTCCGAATGGAAAATATCTTCCGCGCGGTTCGTGCGTTTGCGCCACCGGAATTGCTTGGCTTTTTTCGGTGCTGAAATGTCTGCCTGGAGCTGGCGTTCTTTGGCTTCCCGCAGCAGGAACAGATATTTCGCTTCCGCAATCTTTTCAAAAATACGCAACTCTTCAGGCAAATCATAGGCATTCTGTTGCAGTTGGGCCAAGGTCGTGTAATGTTGATGGATGTCGCGGATCAAATCAATCAACTTTTCGTCGTATTGCTGCTTTAAGTGTCCCTGCTTCTTGCTTGCGCTGTTTAAATGGAATGCCATCTTTTTCCTTGTTCCCCCCGTTTTTGCTGCCTTTGTTACAGTTCTCGGCGTCCATCGATGGCACGAAAGAGCGTCATCTCATCCGCATATTCGATATCGCTGCCGACAGCCAGTCCGTAGGCAAGACGCGTCACTTTGATGCCCGCCGGTTTGATCAAGCGCGAAAGGTACATCGCCGTCGCTTCCCCTTCGGCTGTCGCATTTGTCGCGATGATGATCTCCTTGACTGTTTCGTCCTGTAGCCGTTTTATCAGGCTGGCGATGTTCAGATCTTCAGGTCCAGTCCCCTCCATCGGCGAAAGCACCCCGTTCAACACATGGTATCGACCGTGGTACTCACGGATTTTCTCCATAGACATGACATCGCGGGGATTTTCGACCACCAGGATGATGGACGCGTCCCGCGTCGTGTCCGAACAGATATTGCACGGATCTGTTTCGGTAATATTACCGCAGATGGTACATTGGTGTAAATCCCTTTTTGAACGAATCAGCGCGTCCGCGAACGCGAGCACAGCCTCCTCATCCATGTCCAGACAGAAAAAAGCCAATCGGGCGGCCGTTTTTTGTCCGATGCCCGGCAATTTCATGAAACTTTCGATTAATTTAGCTATGGGTTCTGGATATTGCATCTCGAAAAATCCCCTTCTCTTCTCTCAAAAGAAACGAGGCTGGGACTAAAGTCAACACTGCCCGACTTGTCTCACCCTCGCTCCCCTCATTCATTTTGGTTATTACTTGCGGCCTGGCTTAGAAGCCTGGGATCGCATTGGCAAATTTGCCCAATTTCGCTTTCGTTGCTTCATCAATCTTGCTTAATGCGTCATTCGTCGCCATCAGGATCAGATCCTGCAGCATTTCCACATCTTCCGGGTCGACCACTTCGGGTGCGATGACAACATCAGTGACTTTTTTGTCCCCTGTCATCGTGATTTTGACCAGATCATTGGATGCCGCGCCGACAAACTCCGTTACGTTCAGTTGTGCTTGCGTCTGCTCCAATTCTTTTTGCATTTTTTGCATTTGTTTCATCATGCCTTGCATATTTCCCATTCCGCCTCGCATTGTATGACTCCCTCTCTGTGTGTGTATTTTATTTTTTTCATAGCTTGTATTTATTTCGAACGCCGTCAGTCCTCGACGACCGTTACGACTTCGTCTCCGAAAAGGCTCAACGCCTGATCGACGACTTCCTGTTCCTTTTGTTCCTCTATCACGATTGGATCGGTTTCAACCGAAAAATCATCGGCGAAATTTCCGGGGTGATAGTCACCACGATAGCCATCTTCCATTTCCGGCATCGGTGGTTCCGGCGGCAAATCCAGATCGACAGGTTTATCTTTATCGCCAGTTGCCGAAACAGGCTGTTTCGGAGCAGCCGATGGTACCGGAGCCTGCTTCGGAGCGGCTTGTTTCAGTTCGCCATTGGATTCGGCAGCAGGGCTGCCGTTCCGGTTCTGGATGTAGTTGCGTCGCACCGATGTCCATTGCTCTTCCGTCAAACACACCAATTCGCCGGGACGCTGCAGCATCCGCTGCGTTGCTGCATCCACAGCCGCCTGCAGTTCCGCATCTTCCGTCGCTTTTTGGCAAAGGATATCATACTGGAACGACAGGATGAAACTGGTCGGACTCGCTGCCACCGGATTGGCTTGCTTCAGGACAGCACGCTGGGTAACCGAGAGAACATCCAGGATATCCGTCCAGAAATCACGGACACGGGCAAGATCTTGCTTTGTCGCCTCACCCAAAATCTGGTACGTCCGCCCCATGTTGGGCTTGAATCCGGCAGACGTGTTCGACTGACGAGCCGTTTCTTTCTTGGCAGGCGCCGCTTTGGCACCTTCCTGCGAAACAGTCAGATTCCCGGAGGCGATCAGTTCCTGCAGCTTCGCGAGTTCCTTTTTGACGAGCTCCAACTCGTGCGCCAGCCGCTGAACTTCTCCGTTCGGCGCGGCTTGTGCGCTCGGAGCTGCCGCCATTGCCGGTGCATGCGCCTTCGATTGGGACAGCTTCACCGCCAACACTTCCAGATAGATATCCGGTTGCATCGAGAAGCGCATCTCGCCTTGGGTCTCGTTGAAGGCCTCGATCATCTCGTAGAGGAACGTTGCCGGTGCCTCTTGCGAGAAAGTCTGGAAAGCTTCACTGTATTGTTGCGTATTGTCGGCAAAGGCCTTGCCGTTTGTTTGCTGGTAGACCAGCACATCCCGCGCAAACAGGATCATCTCCTCAAGGAAACGGCCAGCCTCTTTGCCTGCACTCAGAATTTCCTGCAGCAGTTGCAGTGCCGATTCCGTCTCTTCATGCAGCAACGCGCTTGAGAAGGAAATCATCATTTCTTCCGTCAGACTGCCGGAAACTTTCACCGCATTTTCGAAAGTGACCGCATCCGATCCGTAAGAAATGATCTGATCGAGCAAGCTGAGTGCATCCCGCATCCCGCCGTTCGCGGAGCGCGCGATGATATGCAGCGCCTGCTCATCGTAGACGATCTTCTCCTCCTGCAGGATATAGGCCATCCGGTTGATGATGTCCTGATAGGAAATACGTTTGAAGTCAAACCGTTGCGTTCTGGAAATGATCGTCAACGGAATCTTGTGCGGCTCCGTCGTCGCCAAAATGAAGATGACATTTTCGGGCGGCTCCTCCAGCGTCTTCAGAAGCGCGTTGAAGGCACCGGTCGAGAGCATGTGCACCTCATCGATGATGTAGACTTTGTAGTCGGCTTGGGTCGGGGCATAACGCGCTTTGTCGCGGATATCCCGGATTTCCTCCACACCGTTGTTGCTGGCGGCATCGATTTCGATGACATCGTTCAAGCGTCCCTCGGTGATGGCACGGCACGTTTCGCATTCGTTGCACGGCTCCCCGTCGACGCGATGATGGCAGTTGATGGCTTTCGCAAAAATCTTGGCTGCACTCGTCTTACCCGTTCCCCGCGGCCCGGTAAAAAGGTAAGCATGGCTCGTTTTCCCCTGTATTAAGGCATTCTTCAACGTCTGCGTGACCGCTTCCTGACCTGCGATGTCTCCGAACCGCTGCGGGCGCCAAACCCGATATAGTGCTTGATAGCTCATCCTTTTCCCTCTTTCACTTTTGCTTCGTCCATCTATTATAAGGGAAAAGCAGGAAAATAGGAAGGCGCGGCTCTATGGCTTTCGGGTGGAATATAAGCTTGTATTTTGCTTTCTTTAGAAGGTGATTCAGCTCAAATAAAAGAATTAAATAATAACGGTTGACAAAAAGTAAGTTAGGTATTATAGTAAATCCATCAAGTATTTCGAATTCGTATTAATTAAATTTGTGATATTATTCCGGAAAAAATAAAATTCAAATAAAAACGATAATAAAGGGGAAAATGAACATGACAGCATTTTGGGATTTGGGCAAGGTTGCCTTGAAAGTCAATGATCTTAAGAAAATGACGCAATTTTATCAGGAAGCAATTGGCTTGGATTTAATGGAAGAAAAGGAAAATTCGGTTGTGTTGGGGGTTGCTGCGGACAACACGCCTTTAGTGGAGCTGATCCAACTCGCTGCCCCCTCCAACCGCAAACGGACAACCGGACTTTTCCACTTGGCGATTCTTTTACCGACTCGCGCAGATTTGGGATCCATCCTTTATCATTTGTTGACGAAAAAATATGCCATTGATGGAGCGAGTGACCACGGCTACAGCGAAGCGATTTACTTAAACGATCCAGAAGGCAATGGCATCGAAATCTACCGCGACAAAGAGATGTCGGATTGGGATATCCGTCCGGATGGCAAAATCGAAGGCGTTACCGAAGCGATGGACGCTGATGGCGTAATCGGCGCGATGGTCAAAATTTATGATGGCATCCCTTCCGGCTCCATAATGGGACACGTCCATTTGACCGTTCACGATCTGGTCGAAACGCAACAATTTTACCAAAACGTACTCGGTATTTCATTGAAGTCAGACTTCTTCGGGCAAGCAAAATTCTTCGCCGCCGGAAACTATCACCATCACATCGGTTCGAATATGTGGGCTGGAAAACAGTTACCCGCCGCTGAAAAGAGCCAACCCGGTTTGGCCTACTTCACTTGGGTAGTTGCCGACAACACTGCCTATGAAGCGCTGAAAAGCAGACTGGTTCAGGCAGAAGTTTCGTTTGAAGAAGCGGACAACACCCTTATTTTCAAAGACAACAGCGGCATCGAGATCCATGCGGTCATTCATCAATAATAGTCATTTATTTATCATCCAAAAAAGCGCGACCGGCGGATATTCCTGCCGGTTGCGCTTTTTTTGGATATAGTCGAAAAAAATACCAAATCAAAAAGTTTTTCGAGTATACCCTAGGTTACGGGAAGTGTGAGAGGTACGCATTGAGATTCATCAAACAATTTTTTCGTTTTTTTGAAAGATTACTTTTACTTTCATCAGCAATTCATCGATTAGTTTTTCTGGTACGGTTTCAACATAGCTATACTTCCTCGCGTTGTAATCGATTGTTACTAGTTGATCCAGCAAAACTTTTCCTGAAGACTCTGTGCCTCTTAATGGCACATACAAAGGATAATTGCGTTCTGTATTTGAAATGGGAGCGAATACAGCCACATTAGCATAGTCACTGACCCCATGATAGCTCAAACAGATATACGGTCTGTATCCTTGCTGCTCGTGCCCTTGTTTTGGGTCTAAATTAATTTTAACAATATCTCCTTGTTTTACCATTTCTCATTCCCCACTGGCGAAAGGTTTTGTAATTCTGAAGTGAATTTTTCTCCGTCGTACCCTTTGAACAGTTCTTGAAAAGTCAGGTCCTTTTCGGCTTTGGTCAACACAATCGAATGATTGACAATTTCTACATTCAGTTCATCATCTTTCTCTACTTCCAGTGCTTCCAATACACTTTTTGGCAAGCGTATTGCGTGACTGTTCCCCCATTGTTTGACAGGTAATTGCAGCATCATAAATCCTCCTTTCTTTGAGTTCATCTTACCACCAAAGTATCTACTTTGTATACACATCTACTTGCCTTTTTTAATTACGAGCAATGGAAGAAGTTTATACAGAAGCGGTAGACGACGAGCTACAATTTATTCAGCAGTAATTTCAGCAACATGGAGAGGAATCGATTGAGCAGCAGCTTTATCAGTTCTTAACGGAACATAAGGAACGCTTTCTGACGAATCCGAACACAAAACTGATGCTGACTATTTCTTTTCTTGTACCGGATGAGATGCATGAAGATGTTATGCAAAAAATCTATAAATATATAGAGATATTGACTGCAACGTTAGTATCTCGCTTTGCAAAACAACCATTTCGTATCAGAGCGAAAGAGTGTGCGCTAGCTTTTGTCACATTGTTGGATGGCCTGGACGTTCAATTAGTCTATGAAGATAGCCAAAGGTATGAAGAATTACAAGCAATAGTCTGGGATATCTTCTGGAAAGGTATCAGTTGTGATACTGGGGAAAACAGCCACTCCAATCAGCAGATATTCCACTGATACTCCTAAGCTATGAACGCGATCATCTAAAAAAACTAAGACGCTAACCCTGCCCTACAGGATTAGCGTCTTAGTTTTTTTAGATTTCAGATACGAAGACTTTTGTCCCAGCTCCGTTCGGATTTATTCAGCAAGATAGCTTTCATATGAAGAGCCGGTAATCTCTCAAAGGATTACTTATAAGTGTCTTCCAATTTCCCCATCCACAAGCCAAGTGCTAAGCCGGCAAAGAAGAGCAAGAGAACGACAGCATAATTAAGGAAGGTGAAGCCGCTGTATAGTTCCAATGAGGGAGCAATGATGGTGGTGGAGGCAATCACCACGCCGAACACAAAATGGAAGACTGTCGCATACGCAATGTTCAGTAAGTACCGTACCGCTTTGGCAAAAAGAAAAATGCAGAGAACAGCTCCGATGGCCACGGGAATCAAGATCGAAAAATCAAGCAGGCGAATGCCTTCTGTCAGAGGCTGGTACAAATTCAGATAAATTAAAAAGTTTGAGGGGCTCAAGCCAGGGACAATGAAACCAGAAGCAAAAATGGCACCCGCTAGTAACCAGGTGAAGAAATTTTGACCCACATGCAGATTGAGATTCTCATTGGACCAGAACAGAATGAAAAACATGACAATGGCAACCGTTAACGCTAGTATGATATGCCCACGCGTGCGTCCATGCTTGCCCGCTTCCCGGTAAAGCGAAGGAAGCGTTCCGATAATGGCTCCTATGAAAGCCCACAATACATGGACGGGATAATACTGCAGCCCGTAGTCCAAGGGATAGGCCAGTACGAAGACGCCCAAGATTCCCCCTACCCCAACCGGCAAGAAGTACATAACCCGTTTGACAAAATCATTCGTGATATCCGAGAGAAAGACAATCAATGGTTCGTATAAGCCAAAAACAGCTGCAAGTGCGCCACCGCTGACTCCCGGAAGGATAGCCCCCGACCCGATCATCATCCCTTTCATCATCCTAAGCAACCAGTCAATCACTTGAATCCTACTTTGTTCTTTATGCGTTTTCATGAACCAAATTCCCCTTTATTTTTAAAAGTTTCTATAATTATCCTATTTCATCAAACACGTGCATCTCTTTAAAAATTCCAGAGGCACGCTGCCCCATCTCTCGTTCCCACTTCTGCTGATCTTTTCATCCTATATAGGTTGAATTAAATACTTTACATCCGCACGCACAGTCGGTCAATCACTTCAAGGGGACGCCCGTTCACATCGGCTAAGAAACCGCGGACCGCCTGTTTGATTTTCTGGACGTGGTCAAAAAAAACATTGTTGATGACCGATTCCTTGAGCCACTTCCATACGCCTTCCATCAGGTTCAACTGAGGGCTGTAGGGAGGGAGGAAGATGAGTGCCAGGTGCCCAGCGTTTTCTTTAAGAAAAGGCTGGATCAGCTTGGCGTGGTGGATACGGGCATTATCCAATACCATCACGATTTTTCCGGTGGGGTATTCCCGCAACGTCCGCTCCAAAAAACGGAGGAAGGCCGCTGCGTCGTATGCCCCTTCTTCCGTACAAATGATCCGACCGGTTTCATAATCCAAGGTGCCGATCAATTTCACCCCTTTGTGTTGTCCGTAAGTGGGGATTTTCCGCTGGTGGCCGCGGAGAAATCAGGTGCAGCCAATGGCTTGGTAATCCCGGATCATGGTTTCGTCCTCGAACAGGAGGTGGTCAATGTCGCTATTCAGCAATTTTTTTTTAGGCTCGGGAAGGTTTCTTCCAAAAACACCTGTTGTTTCTTGGAATCCGCTTTTTTGAGGGTATACGTCGGACGAGTCCAGCTTAGTCCTAGCCGGTGAAGGAGGTCCGCCACGCCTTTTTGCGTATATCCATAACCCCATTCCCGGAGAATCAGGTCACACACAATCGCCAATGTCCAATTGGCACGGGATTTGAAACC
>NZ_FJND01000020.1:0-36497 GCF_900067165.1 Trichococcus sp. ES5 | reverse complement strand
CGTAAGATGTTGGCAGATGCATCGGTATCATAGCCTGCAATTAATTGGAAAATCAGTTGTTCAAGGATGGTTTCATTTGAATGTGTAGGTAAAAGACGGGAGTCTTGAAAATGAAGCTCTTTCTCCATCAACTGTTCGAATCCGATTGAATAAAGGAATTCTTTAACTAAAACAAGACCAGCATCCGTGGAGAGATTACCTCCAGTATTTGTAACCGTCATTTTTTTGTTGAAGTTTAGCGTATTTTCGTGTAAAGTTGCCATTGAGAGAACCCCTTTCTTTGGTTGTTGGTCGTACATTAACCATAACAGATTGGGGTTCTTTTTTCACACCTTTTGGGTGTGAACTGGAAAGACAAAATATGTTGGAAGACTAACGTTTCAAGACGTTTTCTGAAAATCTATGAATAATTCAGGACTAATAATCTTTCAATAATACTTTGAAATTTGTCCATGAGAGTCATTTTTTCCATCCTCTTTTCCTAGTTCATTTTTTGCAGAGCATCTTCTAAAATCGCTTTTCCGTTCATAGTTCCATACAGACGCATGTCCATAACTTCCACTGGAATTCTGCCTTTTACGAGTTTTTCGACAGTTGCTTTCTGGAAACGCACTTGAGGCCCCAAAAGGACAATGTCGACATGATCAACAGCGGTGCTGGCTTCCGCAACCGGAAGCGCGTCTATCCCTACTTCCACACCCTTTTGTTTTGCTGCTTCTCTCATTTTGGTCACAAGCAAGCTTGTGGACATCCCCGCTGAACATACTAATAAAATTTTCTTCATGATTCCTCACTCCTTATTTTTTGTATTTACTGCTTATGGACGAAATTTATAGCTCTTCTCCGTTGCTGCTGATGACATTCTTGTACCAATAGAAGCTGTTCTTTTTGATACGTCTCAGATCCTTCTGATCATTTTCGTCCCTGTCTATGTAGACGAATCCGTAACGTTTCTGATAACCGTTGAGCCAACTCAACAAATCTGTGAATGACCAGGTGCAGTATCCCAGAAGATCGACACCATCTGTGACTGCTTCTTTGCAAGCTTTGACATGGGCACTGAGATAATTGATTCTGTGAACATCAGCCACAACATTATTCTCTTCGAGCTTATCAAATTCCCCTAGACCATTTTCTGTAATGAGTATCGGAAGATTATACTTGCTGGTTAATCTTCTTAATCCAACCCTTAATCCCGTAGGATCGATGGCCCAATCCCAGTTGGTCGTTTCCAGATGCGGATTTTTCGCATTTTTATAAACGCCGGGCAATCCGCTTTCTTTAGCGCTCCCTTTTTTGCCTGTGTTGTTGATCCCTTCCGATTGTCCTACTCCATCAAGCGGATTGAACGCGATAGTGCTTGTTTGGTAATAGTTGATGCCGATAAAGTCCGGTTTGACTCTCTCCAAAAGTTCGAGATCGCCTTCTTCGATAATAGGCGCGAGCCCAAGTCTTTCATAATATTTGAAGGCGAACACTGGATATTTTCCTTTGCAGTAGACATCCAGCCACCAGTTGCAATTAAGATCTTCCGCATTTTCTGCAGATAACACATCTTTCGGATCGCAGCTGAACGGATACACGGGTCCAAATGCAAAACTCGGTCCAATCATGCCGTCCGGAACGTAGGTTTTGAATGATTCGATTACTGTAGCATTAGCTAAGTTTGCAATATGATTCGCCTGCAGCATTCTCTTCTGATCTTTTACAGCCGGCGGGTGCATAGCGGTTACATAACCCAGCGACATAAATATATTTTGTTCATTCAAAGAAACCCAATGCTTGACTTTGCTGCCAAAACGCTTAAACAAGGTTACACAATATCTGTTAAAATCCTGAATGATTTCCCTTGATTCCCAGCCACCATACAGATCCTGCAGGTGCTGTGGCAAGTCCCAGTGATACAAAGTGACGACAGGTTTGATACCGTTTGCAATGAGTTCATCAATCAAATTCTCATAGAATTTCAAGCCTTCCTCATTCACTTCACTCTTCCCATCAGGATAAACGCGGGTCCATGCAATTGAAAATCTATAGGCTTTCAATCCCATTTCAGCCATCAAGGCAACGTCTTCTTTGTATCGGTTGTAATGATCTACCGCAACATCCCCATTTGTATTTTTAAAAGTTGTGCCGGGTAATTTCGTGTACACATCCCATACACTTTCACCCTTTCCATCTTGATCCCATGCACCCTCAACTTGATATGCTGCCGATGCCGATCCCCATAGGAAATCCTCACGGAATGTATCTAATTTTTCGTATATCACTGCAGCCTCTCCTCCTGTTCTTAAAAATTTGATTTCTGATGACTTTTCTTGAAAACGCTGCTTTTTAGCTCAAAGAGAAGCCTTAATGACAGCACCCAGCAAATTGGCATCATTGTTGTACTTGCATCTATCAATTTCCGTAGTGATGAAATCCGCCTCAAAATAGTCCATGCAGGTTTTCTTGTACTGCGCGCTTACTTTGTCGATAAACCAATCCTCTTCTGAAATTCCTCCCCCGATGCAGATCACTTCCGGATTATAGAAAACGGTGATCACCAGCAGCTGAGCCACTATGTTCCTTATCCATTCCTCCACGGATGACACCGCTATACTGTCTCCATTCAAATACTTATGGGATACTTCATAGCCATACTGAACCTTGTCATACTCAGCGGCTTTTTCGTTATACAGATTTACAAGGCCGGTGATTGACGCATAATCGCCCATTTTATCAAGGCCACCTATCTTGGCGTTCATAAAAGGCATGTTGTGAAATTCTCCCGCAAAGGCATCTTTCCCATAAATGACGCCATTCTCATCACAGATGCAGCCGCCTGTTCCTGTTCCTATAATCAAAAACGCAGAAGACTTGTACCCTTTTGCATTTCCCAATTCAAACTCGCATAATCCTGCGGCTTTTGCATCGTTGATTGAGGCTACCTTTTTGTTTGTTCTTTTGCTGATTTCGTCGTTGATGTTTGTGCCATACATAATAGCTACGTTTGGAGCAGCATATGACTTCACATTTGAGTCTTCATCAATAAGACCGGGTGCGCTTACACCAATTTTGTCGATTTCATCAATTGATCTTATGTTTGAGCAGATGTAATCATATAACTCCGCTGCCGTATCGTACTTAATCGTATCGATTTTCCACTTGTCTTTGATGCAATAATACTTATCCATTAATGCATACTTGATGAATGTCCCTCCTATATCTATTCCTAAATGACTTTTCTCCATAACACTTCTCCTTAAAATGAAGGTTTTGCAGATTACTTACTGAATCTGCATCTCACTTCAACTTCGTAAACGCGCGTTTATTGTTTGGTTAAAAAAAAGTGCCCTCGTTTCTAACCTTTCATAGACAGTGGCTATCGTGAACGCGCGTTTATGGATATAGCATACACTGAAAACAATTACATTTCAACATCTTTTTTAATTTTTTTTATTTTTTCGCAATAAAAGTAAAAAGAGCTCTCCCGAAACCGGGAAAGCTCTCTTCAAAAAGATTATGCTTGTTCTTCGTTGTTTTTGAAACCGTATTTCTTGTTGAAGCGGTCCACACGGCCATCGGCTTGCGTGAATTTTTGACGTCCAGTATAGAATGGGTGTGAATCAGAAGAAATTTCTACACGGATCATTGGGTAAGTGTTGCCATCTTCCCATTCAACCTTTTCGCTTGAACCTTTTGTTGAACCTGATAAAAATTTGAATCCTGTAGTTGTATCCATGAATACAACTGGTTGGTAATTTGGATGGATTTCTTGTTTCATGTCTCTTTCGCTCCTTTTGCCCTGGATTATTTACTAAGCCAGAGTTGTCATTTTGTAATAAAAGGCCTACCGCAGGGTAATCCTTTTTAACGTTAAAATGATACCACGCAAATAGCAAGAATGCAATGATAATTTTTAAAAACGCACTCCCGCTCTTGTAGTCAGTGCCCTGAAAAACACATTTGCTACGGTTTAGTATTGTCTAGCTTCACGGGTCAGCTTTTCTTATCCAGAATTGCCGTAATCTCTTCTTCCGAAAGGCTGCTGTCGGCATTCAGATTCGTAAATTGGCCCGGACCATCGATCGTCACAAGCGCAGGCACCGTACGGACACCCATTCTGTCGCGCAGACTTTGGATTGCAGGGTCTGTCGGTGTGTTCAGGCTGTCCAGATAATGGATCGTCAAGTTCTTTTCTTTGCGGACTTTGTCTAATTTAGGGACAAATTTCCGGCAATAGGGGCAAACGGCTTTCCCGAGGTAAACGATCGTTTTTTCTCCGGCAGCCAATTTTTCTTCAAACTCTTCAGCCGTGATCTCTATGAACTCTTTTGTATCTTCTTCGTAATTTCCTTTATTGAAAAGCATTTGAAAACCTCCAGTTTTGCGTTTTGATAGTCCCACTATACCGGGAAGCTAAAAAAAATGCTCATAATTTGCTCGCGCGCCTTGAGGGTCGCCTCGCTATTTCATCAACGCAATCCGCTTCAGCAGAGCTTCGTTGTTTTCGGTCGTGTTCATTTGTTTCAAGAAACTCTCAGTGTATTCCAAAGTATCCCCGCGCATGCTGCGGCGGACTTTGTAGATACTTTCCATCGTTTTCGCATCCAGCAGGAGGTCTTCTCTGCGGGTGCCCGATTTTTTGATATCAATGGCTGGGAAAATGCGTCGTTCCGACAATTCACGGGAAAGCACAAGTTCCATGTTCCCTGTTCCCTTGAATTCTTCGTAGATGACTTCATCCATCCGGCTGCCGGTGTCGACAAGCGCCGTTGCGATGATCGTCAGACTACCGCCATCCTCAATATTCCGGGCTGCGCCAAAGAAACGTTTTGGACGATAAAAGGCTGCCGGATCGATCCCACCACTCAACGTACGGCCGCTTGGCGGAATAACCAAGTTATAGGCACGGGCCAAACGCGTTAGGCTATCCATCAAGATGACCACATCACGTTTGTCTTCAACAAGGCGCATGGCTCTTTCCAGGACAAGTTCCGCCACCCGGACATGATTTGCCGGTTGCTGGTCAAAGGTCGAGGAGACAACATCCCCCTTCACACTGCGCTCGATATCCGTCACTTCTTCGGGACGCTCATCGATGAGCAGCATGATCAGTTCGACATCAGGATGATTGGTGGTGATGCCATTCGCGATTTCTTTCAACAGCGTCGTTTTCCCTGCTTTAGGAGGCGCAACAATCATCCCACGTTGTCCGAAACCGATGGGCGAGAACAAATCGATCATCCGAGCAGTAACGTTTGTACGTGCGGTCTCTAACTTCATCTGCTGATTCGGATAAATCGGTGTCAACCCTGGGAAGTGGGAGCGTTCTTTGGCTTGCTCAGGCCGTTTCCCATTGACGGTGCTGACTTGCATCAGGCCGTAATAACGTTCGGATGCTTTTGGAGGTCTGGCCTTTCCGGCTACTTTATCTCCATTGCGCAGATCGAAGCGTCTGATTTGCGAAGTCGATATGTAAATGTCTTCTTGGCTCGGCGAATAGTTGATCGGCCTTAAAAAGCCGAACCCTTCCTGGGCGACGATATCCAAAACACCCTCGGTCATGAAGAATCCTTGTTTTTCCTCTTGAGCACGGATAACGGCCAAGGACAATTCTTTTTTGTTCATTTGGCTGTAGTAGGGAATCTTCAGGTCTCTGGCATAGGTGTATATTTCTTTCAGTGTCTTACTTTCCAACTCATGCAAGGTAAGCATATCTTCCAAACAATTCCACCTTCCTCTCTTATCATTCTGATGATGCTTATTTTAGGCAAGTGTACACTATAAGATATTCAAAGCACCTTCAAAGTCGGTTGCTGCTTTGAAGGTGCTTTGCATATCGTGTAGCGCTGAGAAGTTTATTCTTCGTCTTCGATCATTTTGATGTCTGCGCCCAAAGCGGTCAGTTTTTCGACGATATGATCATATCCGCGCAGGATATTCTCGATACCGGAAATCGTGGTTGTACCCTCCGCCATCAAGCCGGCGATGACCAAGCAGGCTCCTGCACGCAAATCGCTGGCCGTGACTTCTGCACCGGTCAGTTTGTTGGGACCTTGCATGAAGATCATGTCACTTTCCACCTTGGCATTCGCACCCATTCTGCGGAGTTCCGGGATATGGTTGACGCGTTTCGGATAGATCGTATCGATGATGGTACCGTCACCGCTCGCTTTCAATAAGAGCGGCGTCAGTGGTTGCTGCAAATCAGTCGCAAAACCAGGATAAGGCAACGTTTTGATATGGACCATCTTCAGATTATCGGATTTCTTGACCAGAATACTATCCTCACCGATTTCCATATCCACCCCCATCTCTTCCATTTTTGCGATCAGGCTTTCGATATGCTCAACAATCACATTCTTCACAAGTACCCGCTCACCCACTGCAGCCGCAGCAGCAAGATAAGTCCCCGCTTCGATGCGGTCAGGGATCACGGTGTGTCTGCAGCCATGCAGGTTTTCCACACCTTCGATACGGATAATATCGGTACCGGCTCCGCGGATTTTTGCTCCCATGTTGTTCAATAAGATACAGACATCGATGATTTCCGGCTCTTTGGCCACATTCTCGATAATTGTTTTACCTTTCGCTTTGACAGCTGCCAAGATCGTGTTGATTGTCGCCCCGATCGAAACAACGTCAAGATAAATACGCTCGCCTTTCAGACCCTCTTCCGGAGTCGTCAGGTAGATGGCGCCCATTTCATTGCGCGCTGTCGCGCCCAACGCCTCGAATCCTTTGATGTGCTGGTCGATCGGTCTCGGGCCCAAGAAGCAGCCTCCAGGCAGTCCAATGACACCTTCACCGAATTTTGAAAGAATAGCTCCCATAAAATAATACGAAGCACGCAAGCTTTTGATCTTTCCGGTAGGCATGGGAATGGAAATCATGTTGGTCGGATCGATTGTGATGATGCCCTCATCCTCATCAAAAGACACCTCGACGTTGAAATCCTCAAGGATATCTATCAGAGAGTGCACATCCTGAATGTTTGGGATGCCTTCCAAGATGACGGGGGAGTCCGCCAAAATGGCAGCCGGAATCAGCGCGACCGTACTGTTTTTCGCTCCACTGATCGTGATTTCACCGTTCAACGGTTTATTCCCCTCTATAACTAATTTTTTCATAAAAAAGCCTCACTTCATGTTTAGTTGTCGAACGAAAAAGCGTCCGGAAATAAATGGAATCGCTCACACGTCTTGCGTAGTGCAGAAAAACGTTGCTACGATACTGAAATATCATTGTTTTTATTTTCATCCGATTGTTGGTTGATCATCTATAATTCTAACAAAAATACAGGGTCCATTACTAGTTTTTTATACAAACGTCTACTTTCCGCTATATTTCTCAATTTGATACGGCCGAACAGCGTACAAAAAGCGGTAAAAACCCGCTCTGCATTGAAGAAAACTGACCTTACCTTATGGTCTTATGTTAACACAAACTCAGAAATATATGGAAAATAAGGCAACAAAAAAGGAGATCCGGAACATAGGTCCCAGACCTCCTCGAAGATCGTTTGATTAAATTAAGCTTTGTTGCTTGAACCGAAAACTTGCATTCTTTCTTTAACGACTGCAATGATCGCTTCTTTACCAGGTCCGATAACTTTACGAGGATCGTAAACGTTAGCGTCTGTAGCTAATTTTTCTCTTACAGCAGCTGTAAAGACTTGTTGGCATTCAGTGTTCACGTTGATTTTTGAATGTCCGAATTCGATAGCTTTTTTGATTTGGTGTTCTGGGATTCCTGAACCGCCGTGCAATACTAATGGTTTGTGAGTCAATTCAGAGATTTCTTTCATTTCATCGAAACCAAGAACAGGTTCGCCAGAGTAAGGTCCGTGTACAGAACCTAAAGCAGCAGCCAATGCATCGATACCTGCTTCAGTTGTCATGCGTAAGCATTCAGTTGGATTAGCGTATTGGATTCCGCCAGTGATTCCGTCTTCAGTTCCGCCGACAGTTCCAACTTCAGCTTCAACAGAAGCGCCTTTAGACTGTGCGTACTCAACTACTAATTTGGTTTGCGCAATGTTTTCATCAATAGGGAAATGTGATTTGTCGATCATTACAGATGAGTAACCAGCATCGATAGCGGATTTGCAGCTTTCAAAGCTTGTACCGTGGTCAAGATGCAGTGCTACAGGAACAGTGATGTCCATAGTTTCTAATAAAGCATTAGTCATAGCTGCAACAACTAAATGTCCGCCCATGTATTTTGCTGCGCCTTCAGAAACACCCAAAATAACTGGAGATTTTTCTTCTTGTGCAGCTTGCAATACAGCTTGCGTCCACTCAAGGTTGTTGATGTTGAATTGTCCTACGGCATACTTTCCTTCTAACGCTTTGTTTAACATATCTGTCATACTTACTAAACGACTCATTCTTGTTGCCTCCTTGGAATCCATTGGTCTCTTTTGTTTGCAGAAAATTCACATTTTGGAATGTGAACACTTTACAACAATTACATTTTATCAGAAAATGTAATTTTTTACTACCTTATTAGGAAAATCAGCCAAAATGAAAGCGCAAAATAATTCATTTCTATTGAAAATCAAACTCTGGTTTACAGGATTTTTACTAAGGCCGCTGCGATGAAGCCGTCAAAAATCGGCTGTGGTCTATCCGGACGTGAGATGAACTCGGGATGGAACTGGGCAGCAATATAGAACGGATGGTTTTTCAATTCCACGATTTCCACTAAGCGTTGATCAGGCGATACGCCTGAGAAAACCATGCCTTTTTCAGCCAAAGCTTCACGGTATGCATTGTTGAATTCATAACGATGACGATGACGCTCTTGGACCATATCGGTATTATGGTAAAGTTTCTTGGCCAATGTTCCTTCTTTCAACTCGCAAGGGTACAGACCCAACCGTAGCGTTCCGCCCATTTCATCGATGTTCTCTTGGTCCGGCATCAGATCGATGATGTTATTTTTGCATGCCGGATTCGTTTCCGCTGAATCCGCATCTTCCAAACCGACAACGTTACGGGCAAACTCGACACAAGCCAATTGCATCCCTAAGCAAATACCGAAGAACGGCACATTATTTTCGCGTGCGTATTGGATGGCAGCAATTTTACCTTCGATGCCGCGGTCTCCGAATCCGCCGGGAACAAGGATTCCATCAGCACTGGCCAAATGCTCTTGCGCATTCGCAGTAGTCACTTCTTCTGCATTGATCCATTGGATGTCGATTTCCGTATTGTGGGCATAACCGGCATGTTTCAACGCTTCAGCCACAGACAAGTAAGCATCCTGCAGTTCCACATATTTTCCGACTAAAGCGATTTTGGTAGTCTTTTCAAGACTTTGGACTTTTTCAACCAACGCTTTCCAGTCGGTCATGTCAGCTTGCGGCAGATCGGTCAGACCAAGATAATCGCAAACGATCTGGTCCATGTTCTGTTCCTGCAGCATCAAAGGAATTTCATACAACGTTTCCACGTCCCGAGATTCGATGACCGCTTCGGCTTTCACATCACAGAAGGAGGCCAGTTTGTTTTTGATGTGTTGCGGCAATGGCATTTCTGTACGCACTACCAGAATATTCGGTTGAATCCCTAAGCTACGCAATTCTTTGACGCTGTGTTGTGTTGGCTTTGTTTTCAATTCGCCGGCTGCGCGCAAATAAGGGATCAATGTCGTGTGGATGTACAATACATTTTCAACACCGGCTTCCATGCGCATTTGGCGCAATGCTTCCAGGAACGGCAAAGATTCGATATCCCCAACGGTTCCTCCGACTTCGGTGATGACGATGTCCGAATCTGTTGTTTCGCCGGCACGCATAATTTTTTCTTTGATTTCATTCGTGATATGCGGGATGACTTGGACAGTTGCCCCTAAATAATCCCCTTTGCGTTCTTTACGGATGACTTCAGAATAAACTTTACCGGTCGTCACATTTGAATATTGATTGAGGTTGATATCTATGAAACGCTCATAGTGGCCTAAGTCCAAATCGGTTTCCGTACCGTCATCAGTGACGAAAACTTCTCCGTGTTGGTAAGGACTCATCGTACCCGGATCCACATTGATGTAAGGGTCGAATTTTTGGATCGTGATTTTCAATCCACGGTTCTTCAGCAAACGCCCCAAAGACGCCGCAACAATACCTTTCCCGATTGAAGATACTACCCCGCCTGTTACAAAAATATACTTTGTCATTTTTTCTTCCCCCTATTTTTAAATGTGCAAAATTATGTCTGAAGGAATCTCCAACGCTGCAATAAACAAAATAAAGCTCCCTGTTCTCTAAAGAACAGGGAGCCGTAAAAATTCAACGTATGCTTTCCAAAAAGAATTGCTTTTTGGGAGCCCAATGAAGATGATACCCCCAATTGCATAAGGTGTCAAGAAAGAATTGGATACGGGGAAATGATTATTCCTCTTCGTCCGTTTCTTCCGCAACGAACTCTTCTTCCTCTTCGAACTCTTCTTCTTCATCAAGATCTTCATCTTCGATAATCAAGGTCAAGTCTTCTTCAATGCCGCTCGTGATGTCATCATCGTCATCCGTGATGTCCACAGCGTCGACATCATCGACTTCATCCTCATCCACATCGATTTCTTCATCTTCGTCAGCAACATCGATGTCTTCCGGATCATCGTCATTGTAGTCGATCACATCGTCATCATCTTCCGATGTGGCGAATGCATTCAGCTTCTTGCGTTTCTTGCGGCGGACTTTCACTTCGTCCTCATCGATGCTGGAAAGAATCTCTTCATCAATTGAATCAATCGGATACCACGAACGCAATCCCCAACGATTTTCTCCTAAAGAAATAAAGCTGCCATCAATGTTCAAATCCGTGTAGAAACGTGTCATCTTGCTTTCCAATTCTTCTTCCGACATTTCAAGATAGTCCTGTATCTGAACCAATAATTGGTTAAAGTCCAGTACGTCACCGTTTTCTTCGAAAATTGCGTGTGCAACTTCTATCATTGACAATTCGTTTTTGCTAGTACCATCTAATTGCTTCAATTTCAATGGTGTCACGTCCTTTCAAAAGTTTACTCTTAATCATACAATACTCAGGTGGTAAATTGCAATTCAATTCGATAATCTCCCAATTTTTGTTTGTTCATTTGGAGTTCGTAATGCAAGGTCACTTTTCCGGCAAACGGCTTTTCCTTGAACTCCAGCAGCATCTCATGGGTAATCGTTTCGATTTCCATCAATCCGGCCGGCGTCGGAACCATAGCCATGCCTTTTCCTGCTGCATCAAAGGTCATGCGGCTCGTCTGTTCCATTCTGCGGATAATCGTCATTTTCCCTTCACGGGATAGTTTGAAAGTGACCGGGACAGCCGTTTCCGCTTCGATATAGCGCAGATAAAGCCAATTGCCCATTTCCACAATTTGGCCCATTCCTTCATATAGGAAGCTTTCCTGCTCCCCTTCTTGCTTCACCAGCGTTTCCAATCGGAACTCGATGGGCATTCCTTCTTTTAAAGACAAGCTTTTCCACCTCATTGACCATCGTGCTGAAGCCTTGCGGCCGCACGTGTTTTTCAAATACAGTATAGCGGTACAAATGAGCGCTGGTCAATCATTTGCGGGCTGATTTTCCAAAATGCGAAGAAATCCTGCCTTTTCTCTGTAATTCGCTCTCAAATCTTGCCTGAACTTTGCTATAATGGGAGCAGAAACAACCCAAAAGATAAGGAAGCGCCTATGACAAACTATTTAAAAAACAACATTTATCATATCTACGATACTTCAAATACAGCATTCGGCGCCGATCCTCTCGCGCACTTCGCGATGGGCGATGCGTTGATCCGCTTGGTGGGAAACGCTGAAGCTCCGGCTGCCTTGCATTTTTGGCCGATGGAAAAGCTGGTCATCCTGGGCATGATGGACACGCGCCTGCCCCATCTGGAAGACGGCCTGCGCTATTTGAGGAACGTTCCGACGGATATCGTCGTCCGCAATGCCGGCGGATTGGCCGTCGTAGCCGATGAGGGTATCCTGAACTTCTCTCTGGTGCTTCCGGAAACCGAAAAGGCCAAACTTACCATCCATGACGGTTATGTGCTTATGAAAGAATTGGTTGAGCAGGCTTTTTCTGATTCCGAACAGGTGATTGAAGCCTTCGAAATCAGCAACTCCTATTGTCCGGGTGACTTCGACCTGAGCATCAACGGCAAGAAATTCGCCGGCATCGCGCAGCGCCGTTTCAAAAACGGTGTGGCCATCATGATCTACATGAGCGTAAACGGCAAGCAAGAGCAGCGCGGAGAAATGATCCGCCGCTTCTACGAAGAAAGTCTGCAAGGCGAAGAGACCCGCTGGCATTTCCCGGCCGTCGATCCCGGATCCATGGCGAACTTGGCGGAATTGCTGGACAAACCGTTGACTGTAGCCGATGTGAAAGCACGGATCCTGTCCGTCTTCACGAAGAACGGCAACACGCTCCTGCCCGGAGCATTCAACCAGCGTTTGATGGAAGAGTATGAAAAAGCCTATACAAAAATGAAGAAACGCAATGAAAAAATCAATCAGGACCACTATCCGGAAGCGGACTGACAGAAAGAGGCGATGGGATTTGAGCACACACTATACCGCGGAATTATTGCCGAAAGAAAAAGTATTCCGGGACCCGGTCCATGATTACATCCACATCCAGTACCGCATCATCATGGACCTGATCAATGCACCCGAATTCCAGCGTTTGCGTCGAATCAAGCAACTGGGGACTTCTTCCTATACTTTCCACGGCGCCGAGCACTCCCGTTTCAACCATTCATTGGGCGTCTATGAAATCGCCCGCCGGATTTGCGATAAGTTCGTCCGGAACTATCCCAGCAAAGCGCCTGGGGATGGCCTTTGGGACGATGGTGAGCGGCTCGTGACGCTGTGCGCAGCT
Organism: Trichococcus sp. ES5; assembly: GCF_900067165.1. NCBI lineage: Bacteria > Bacillati > Bacillota > Bacilli > Lactobacillales > Carnobacteriaceae > Trichococcus > Trichococcus sp. ES5. Next base: position 23,632 of record NZ_FJND01000020.1, on the reverse strand, counting down.
TTGTTGCATGACATCGGCCATGGCCCGTTCTCGCATACCTTCGAAAAGATATTCGATACAGACCATGAAGCCATCACAATCGAGATCATCACCTCACCGGATACCGAAATCAATCGGATTCTCCAACGGGTCGGTCCGGATTTCCCGAATCAGGTTGCCGCTGTCATCGCCAAGACCTACGACAATCCGCAGGTGGTGCAACTGATCTCCAGCCAGATCGATGCCGACAGGATGGATTACTTGCTGCGCGACGCCTATTATTCGGGCGTCACTTACGGCAATTTTGACCTGACGAGGATTTTGCGCGTCATCCGTCCTTATGAGCATGGTATCGCCTTTGATATTTCCGGCATGCATGCGGTGGAGGATTATATCGTCAGCCGCTATCAGATGTATATGCAGATTTACTTTCATCCGGTTTCCCGCGGCATGGAGGTCGTTCTCAGCCATCTGTTGAAACGGGCGAAGGATGTCTATTTGGATGAACAGGCCGAATTCCGGCATACCGCCACTTTCCTGACGCCGTTCTTCAAACAGACTTGGACACTGAAGGATTACTTGCGTTTGGATGATGGCGTCCTGACGACCTACTTCAACCATTGGCTTGACGAAAAGGATCCGATTCTGAACGACTTGGCCTATCGCTTCGTCAATCGTCATCCTTTCAAATCGGTCCGCTACACAAAAGGACGCGATGATGCTACACTGGAACGCATGAGCGCCATCATTGAGCGCATGGGCTTCAATCCGGATTACTATACGGCTGTCAACAACAGCTATGACCTGCCTTATGATCTTTACCGGCCGCATCAGGCCACAACCAAGACCCAGATTGAACTTGTCCAGAAAAACGGCAGTTTCCTGGAGCTTTCGCAGGCAAGTTCGATCGTTTCGGCTTTGACGGGCAAGGTCCGCGGGGATGAACGTTTCTACTTCCCTCGCGAAATTACCCACGGCGACGAGGAAGCTGGCATCAATCTTTTCGAGTCGCTATCGAAGGAGTTTTCAACTTTTTTTGAGAATGATGAAATTTTACCAACCCAACAAACAGGAGGTACACTATGAGCATCAAATTAATCGCCATCGACATCGATGGCACATTGGTCGACAAGGAGTTCAAAATCACCCCGGAAGTAAAAGCAGCCATTACGGAAGCGCGCGAACAAGGCGTAAAAATCGTACTTTGCACCGGCAGACCACTTCCGGGCGTCAAACGCTACATCAAAGAATTGGAATTGGATCAGGACGAAGATTACGTCATCACTTACAACGGCTCTTTGGTGCTGTCCACCGCAACAAACGAAGTACTCGTTTCACATACACTGGATTACAGCGACTTCGTCCGGATCAACGAATTGGCCGATAATTTCCATGTGCACACGCACGGAATCGACAGCGAAGCCATCTATACCGCGAACAAAGACATCAGCATCTTCACAACACGCGAGTCCTTCATTACGACGATGCCGATCCGTTATCGCTCATTGGCTGAATTGCCTGAAGATAAACTGTTCACAAAAATCATGTTCATCGACCAGCCCGAACTGTTGGATATCCTGATTCCGGCAATTCCAGCGCAGTTCCACGAGGATTATGTAATTGTCCGCAGCGAACCGCATTTCCTGGAAGTGCTGAACAAAGATGCCGGTAAAGCCAGCGCCTTGGCCGAATTGGCTGCATTGCTGAATATTGATTCCGAAAATATCATGGCCATCGGCGATAACGAGAACGACCTGAGCATGATCGAATACGCAGGCGTCGGCGTCGCGATGGGCAACGCCGTCGATAAAGTGAAGGAAGCTGCGGATTTCATCACCAAATCCAACGCCGAAAGCGGCGTGGCGCACGCAATCCGGACCTACCTGAACAAATAAACCAGAAAAAGGTATGCATGGGGCTGTCTGGAACTGAATTCGGGCTGAAATAACCCGTCAAAACCAGTTTGGCGGGGAAAAACAGTTCAAATCGCAGTCAGAAAACCCGCCGAAACCACCTTGGCGGGGAAAAACATCCGCGGGCAATGCGAGATTCCCCGCCAAATCTATTTTGGCGGGGAATTCCGCCGTGAATTCGATCCTCAGACCAGTCAATAATACCACCCAACCACAACCAGGGCTGTCTCATCGAGACAGCCCCATTTTAATCACGCGTGAAGCAGGTGTATGATATGGACAATCATTCTGCGGGGTTCGGCAAAACCCTCCTAAGAATAAGAAAAAACAAACAGTATTCCCAACAATATATGGCCGAAAATAAGATCCATCAATCTACCTATTCCAAGATCGAAAGGGATCTGATCGAGCCGACGCTGGGCAACTATCGGCATCTTTTGAGCAGGCTGGACATGTCCGATGAAGAGCTCCAGTACATCATGAACGATTACAATCATTCCGAAAAGGAACAACTGCTGACGGCTTTCATGAATCTGTCCTTCAACGATGTCCCTGTCTTGCAAGAAATTCGGGAAAAAGCCCTGAAGTATCTGAACGTGCATACGGATTACATCATCACCGACATCGTTCATCTGACGGATGCGCTGATCATTCTGGCAATAACCGGAGACATCGCGGATGCCCGTAAACATGTGCGCCCTGTATGGGAAAGGCTCGAGAAGCTTGATGGCTGGTATCTGGTGGAATTAAGGATGATCAACGCAATGCTGTTCCTGTTCCCTATCGACGAAGCCATCCTGATTTCCGGGACCGCATTGGCTCAAATTCAAAAATACGTCAATCATCCCTTCGCAGGCAAAATCGCCGTCTCGTTGCGCCACAACTTGTGCTTATTGCTGTTGAAGAACGGACGTTACGCAGAGACGATCATGCGCATCGATGAACTGATCCCGGCGGCAAAGGAAGCTGGCTCCTACCGGCACTTGTCCGTCTGTTACCTCAGGAAAGGCCTTGCCTTAGCGAAGAAGGGAAATCCCGAAGGCCGACTGCTGATCGACCAAGCATTCCGCTTGATCGAAGCAGCGGATGATCAGGATTTCAAAGCCAACCTCGAAAATGAATATAACCTCCTGAAAGAGCAATCAAACAGTTGATTGCTCTTTTATGCGTATAGGAATATTTCGTAAAGAGGTGAACCATCTGTATTAAAATGAAAGCACTTATGGGAAGACTGTCGTGATAATTCCCAAAATGACCATTTCTTGGAAGGGAGGCAGGTAAAGTCAATGAATCCAAAACGATGCAATCTATGCGCTTATATACTAGGCTGTGCCTGCCTGATCGGAAGAGCACGGTATCCTGAAGTACCAGAATCCTGGTGGCTCACAATCAGTATATGCAGCGGCTTGTTGTTTGTTTCCAGCAACTGCATGGAATCCGCGCAGCATTGGACCTTCCTTGGCATCGATGCCCTGAACCTGATTGTGCTGGCCTTGCTTATTCAGGTCCTTCCACCAAGTTTGGGAATGTCAGTGAATATCGTTGTCCTTTTGGCAATCTTCCTGCTTCTCTACATCAAAAGTACCTTTCACGAAAAATAGCTGTTTTGTAGTCATTGTACCCGGTCGCAAGGTTGCCTGTACTGTGAAAGGAGGCCTCCCCCATGAATTGGATCCGTCTGATCATCGGCGATATATGGTTTCTATAGCAAATCAATTACGATCAAAAAATAAGCCAAGACCGGATTTTTTATCCCGGCCTTGGCTTATTTCATGGAACCTTTAGGCTTTTTCGCCTATGAATTCGCCGTTTTTGGTCAAATGTTGTTTTGAGATCTCATTCAGGATCACGTGTACGCTTTCTTTCGATACATTGGCGTTTTTTGCGACGGCATCCACGACATCGCGCATCAACGCTTGTTTCTGCTCGTCGGTTCTGCCTTCCAGCAATTCGATGTGGACATATGGCATCTTCATTTCCCTCTTTTCGCTTTATGGTTTCAACTCAGTTATATTTTAGCAATTATTTTTATCGATTGCACCTCTATTTGGAGGCGATGTAGGTCTTCAGGCGCTCAGCCGCCTCAGCGACCATCTCCGTGCTCAGCGCGTAGCTCATGCGGACATAGCCCTCTCCGCCGGGTCCGAAGATCGATCCCGGCAGCATGCCCACTTTGGCGTTCATGCCGATTTCGCGGCAGAAGGCCTTATCATCCGTACCGAACTTCGCCGGAATCTTCGCAAAAGCATAGAAGGCCCCTTTCAGTGCGGGAACCTCAAAGCCTGCCTCCTGTAAAGCGGGAACGAGGATGTTTTTTCTCTTTTCATATTCGGAACGCATCTTTTCGACATCCGGTGCGCTGTTGCGGAATGCCTCCTCGGCCGCACGGTTGGAAACCGTTACGCCGGTCGTCACCATCTGCTGATGGGCCAAGAACAGGGTCTTCATCCATTTCGCATCCGCTGCCAGCACACCGACACGCCAGCCCGTCATCGCAAAGGCTTTCGAAGCCCCTTGGAACAGGATTGTGCGGTCGCGCAACAGGGTCGCGATCGACGTATGCTTTTCCCCATAGGTGATTTCGCTGTAGATTTCATCGCTCAGCACAAAGATGTCGTACTGCTTGATCGCATCGGCCAAAGCGATCAGTTCATCTTTTGTATAGGTAGCGCCTGTCGGATTGCTCGGGTAGTTCAAAAAGATCGCTTTGACATTTTTGTTTTCGGCCATCGTCTTGTGCAGCAGCTCCGGCGTCATCAAAAAGCCGGTATCGGAAGTATCGACGAGGATGCATTCGCCGCGGTTCAGTTCCACCACAGAGCTGTACAAGGGAAAGTACGGCGACGGGATAATGACCTGATCGCCCGGGTTCAACAAGCCGAAAGCCGCGGCAAACAGCCCTTCCGTGGCACCCACCGTCATCACGATCTCCGTTTCGGGATCGTAGTGCAGATCATATTGCTTTTCCAGGAATGCGCTGACCGCTTTCCGGACGCCAAGTTCGCCGGAAGTGTGCGCATAGTGGGAGGCGTTGTCCTCGATCGCCTTGATGGCGGCTTCCTTGACGTTTTCGGGCATATCAAAATCCGGTTCGCCGATCGTCATCGGGATGCAGTCTTCCACACTGCGGAATAATTCATCAAATTCGCGGATCTGCGAAGGTTTGATGCGGGAAAATAGTTCATTCGTTGTCAAAGCCATGTAGTACATCCTCCATCCAAGTTTGCATCACCGCCAGAACCCCCTCGGCTCATGCTTTTTATAGGAATACATCCTTTTTCTCACATAATTTTAATATTAATCAGAATACGACTATTTGGGTAATAAGTCAAGCGCACCATGGTATCCTGCGTCGATTGTAAGCGCCGCCTCTTTCGTTAAATGAGAAAATCCAGAAATTTTACATTTCTTTTTTAATCTTATCTGTTGACAAAGAAAGCGGGATTGGGTATATTAATCACATCAAAAACACAGCGAAGAGAAGAGTAAATCATTCCACTCCTTCATTAGAGAGCTTGGTCAGGTGAAAGCAAGCAAGGAAGTGTTGGTTGAAGATGGTCTCAGAGTGGCTTGTCCGAAGAGTAATTTCTTAAGACAGGACGGGAACGCCCGTTACAGTGTCACAGTCTGACTTGCAGCAATTTGCAGGCGCACTGGCTAAGGCGGATGCAGCGATGCTTTCGTGAACTAAGGTGGTAACACGAGATTGAACTTTGACCTCTCGTCCTTATCTTGCGCATAAAAAATGCAACAGATAAGGCGGGAGTTTTTTGATTTTTATGATAGAATAGAACCGCATGGAAGAGGAAAGTAAACACCGCAACGTATCACAGCGAGCCTGGTTGGATGAGAACAGGCATACGGAACGGTGTTGAAGATGGCCTCGGAGCGGGAAGGATGAGCTGCACAAGCGGTAAGTCCTTCAAGGGAGCACCCTTTATCGTGCACGAGTGAAGCAAGCCTTCACTCATGGAGGAATCCCGCCGCGAGGGGGATTCGAACAAAGGTGGTAACACGAAGCATCCGCATTCGTCCTTAACGTCATATTTTTTTGATGTAGGATGGATGTTTTTTTATTAGAGGAGGAAAGATACATGATCAGTCTACAGAATATCTCAGTGACTTTTAAAACTGACAAAAACAAAGCCGTCCATGCCGTGCAGCATGTTTCGCTGGAAGTCGATAAGGGCGACGTCTACGGCATCGTCGGATACAGTGGCGCCGGCAAAAGTACCTTAGTAAGGACCATCAATCTTCTGCAGCGACCGACGGAAGGAAAAGTCATCGTGAGCGGAAAAGACATGATGGCATTGAACGACAAGGAACTGCGTGAATCGCGCAAAAAAATTGGGATGATTTTCCAGCATTTCAACCTGATGCGCTCCCGCACCATTCACGACAACGTCGCATTTCCGTTGAAGAACTCTTCCTTAAGCAAACAGGAAATCAACGACAAGGTAGCGGAACTTCTTTCATTAGTAGGTTTGTCCGAAAAAGCCAAAGCATACCCTTCCCAATTGTCCGGCGGGCAAAAGCAGCGTGTGGCCATCGCCCGCGCTTTGGCGAACGACCCGGAAGTGCTGCTTTGTGACGAAGCGACCAGCGCGCTGGATCCGAAAACGACTTCTTCGATACTGACTTTATTGAAGGAACTGAACAAAAGACTGAACTTGACGATCGTCATCATCACCCATGAGATGCAGGTCGTGAAGGAAATCTGCAACAAAGTGGCTGTGATGGAAAACGGCGGCGTGATCGAATACGGATCGATCCTGGATATCTTCACGAAGCCGCAGAATCAATTGACGAAGGACTTCATCGATACAGCGACGCATGTCGAACACGGCATCGAAACGGTCATCACCCACCCGACTATCCTGAACCTGAACGAACATGATGTACTGACGAAGCTCTCATTCGTCGGCGGTTCCACAGGCGAACCACTTATCGCAAAACTGGCTAATACATTCAATGTCCAAGGCAATATCCTCTTCGGAAACGTAGAAATACTCCAGGATACACCAGTCGGCACCCTGCTTCTCGTTCTGAGCGGGACACCGGAAGCGATCGCGGAAGCCGTCCGCTACTTGCAGGATAATGGTGTAACGGTGGAAATCATCACCGAAGAAATCATCGCCGAAAAGAAAAATAAAGGAGGAGACGAAGAATGAACACATTCATCACAACATTTCTGCCTAACGTCTCTGAAATCTGGGATGAAGTGCTCCAGAGCACATGGGAGACCTTATACATGACGCTCGTGGCCGGACTGATTGCAGGTATACTGGGAGTTATCCTTGGCGTCATCCTGGTTGTCACCGAAGACGGGGGCATCCTGGAGAGCAGACACCTGTACAACGTGCTGGACAAGCTCGTCAATATCTTCCGATCACTGCCCTTCATCATCCTGATGGCACTGATCGTACCGTTCACACGTCTCGTGGTCGGTACCTCGATCGGAACGACCGCATCGATTGTACCGCTGGTTGTAGCGACAGTTCCCTTCTATGCCCGTCAGATCCAAAATGCATTGGTGGAAGTCGATGCAGGCGTCATCGAAGCGGCACAGTCAATGGGTGCCAGCCCTGGGGAAATCATCTTCCGCGTCTACCTGAAGGAAGGCTTGCCAGGCATCATCCGCGTATCATCCGTAACGATCATCAACCTGATCGGTTTGACGGCAATGGCTGGAGCCATCGGCGGCGGTGGCTTGGGTAACCTGGCCATCACGCGTGGCTACAACCGATTCCAGAACGACGTGACCTTGGTCGCAACCATCATCATCCTGATCATCGTATTCATCAGCCAAGCCATCGGAAATGCTTTGGTCAAAAAAGTTAGTCACTAATATAAAAAAAACAAAAACGGAGGAAATCAATCATGAAAAAGAAAAACGTATTATTCTCAGGTGTTGCAGCACTTACCCTATTTTTAGCAGCTTGCGGAAGCAGCGACTCGAACACGGACTCAGCAGCAGACACGGCCGCTTCAGAAGCTGAAGCAGTGAAAATCGGCGTAGTCAGCGAAGTCGAAGTTGAAGTCTGGGAAGATGTAGCCAGCCGTTTGGAAGCCAAAGGAATCGAATTGGAAATCGTCCAGTTCAGCGACTACGTCCAGCCCAACGTGGCCTTGGAAAATGGCGATATCGACCTGAATGCGTTCCAGCACGTAGCTTATCTTGAAGATTTCAATGCCAACAACGAGTCGGACTTGACTCCAATCGGCTTCACTTATGTTTCTCCACTTGGTTTGTATTCTGAAACAGTGACGGACTATGCGGACATCGCCGATGGAGCGAAAATCGCCATCCCTAACGACGTGACCAACGGCGGACGCGCACTCTTGCTGTTGCAAGCAACCGGCCTGATCAAAGTCGACGAAGCGAAAGGAACGACACCGACAGTCAATGACATCACCGAAAATCCGAAGAACATCAGCTTTGAAGAATTGGATGCCGCACAAGTTGCACGCTCCCTTCCGGATGTGGATGCAGCGATCATCAACACAAACTATGCTACCGATTCCGGCCTGAATCCTAAAGAAGACGCGCTCTTCTTGGATACTGACAACATCGCAAGCGTTGCGGACGTCTACAAAAACATCGTAGCTGCACGTTCTGAAGATGTCGACAACGAAACCTACAAGCAAGTCGTTGCGGAATACCAAACATCCGAAACAGCAGCACTTCTGGATGATGTGACTGAAGGCAATGACGTACCCGCTTGGGAACAGTAAGACCCATTCACTTGTTTACAAAAATCACGTTTGCAGACGTGATGTAAAAATATAAAAAACAAATCGGAGGAAATTCATATGAAAAAGAGTAAATTATTTGGTGGCCTAGTCCTTACAGCTTCACTATTCCTGGCAGCATGCGGAAACGGCGGCACAACCGCTGACTCGTCCGCTGCAGAGTCAAGCAGCACAGTTTCAGCAGAACCAACTACAGTCAAAATCGGTCTGGTCAGCGAATCCGCAGTCGAAATCTGGGAAGCTGTCGCAGAGCGTCTGGAAGATGAGAACATCGACCTTGAAATCGTCAAATTCACTGATTACAACCAACCGAACATCGCTTTGGACAACGGCGAACTCGACTTGAACGCCTTCCAACACGTAGCTTTCCTGGAAAACTACAACGCAAACAACGACGCAGACTTGACACCAATCGGATTCACTTTTGTGTCTCCACTGGGGATCTACTCTGACAAATATGCAGATTACAGTGAAATTCAAGACGGTGACACGATCGCTATCCCGAATGACGTAACCAACGGCGGACGCGCTTTGTTGCTGCTGCAAGCCATTGACTTGATCACTTTGGACAATGCAGCAGGCACAGCACCAACCGTTAACGACATCATCGAAAATCCTAAGAACCTGAACATCGAAGAATTGGATGCTGCACAATTACCGCGTTCACTTGAAGATGCAGGCGCTGCGGTCATCAACACCAACTTTGCGGTCGATGCTGGGCTTGTACCAACAGAAGATGCCCTTTACTTGGATACAGACAACATCCAGGAAGTCTTGGACATCTACAAAAACGTTGTGGCTGCCCGTGCAGAAGACGTCGACAATGAAGTCTACAAAAAAGTTGTAGCGGCATACCAAACAGAAGAAACAAAAGCTTTGATCGCAGAAACAACTGCTAACACAGATATCCCTGCTTGGGACTAAGCGAAAGACTTTCTTCATCTTCACTAGCCTGAAAACATACTAAATTTACGAGTAGCATCAAGCCGGTGCGTTTCTTTCGCGCCGCTCTTGATGCTATCTTCATATACAAAGGAGCCCTTTACTAATGAAAAATAAGACATTTTTAGCAGCCATGACCCTTTCAGCCAGCCTTTTCCTTGCCGCTTGCGGCAACGCAGCCTCCGATTCCGCCAGCGATTCTTCCACTGCAAATACAGATGAGCCCGTCAAAGTCACGTTGGGCGTCGTAGGCGAAGTCAACGAGCCTTGGGATTACGTCATCGAAGAATTGAAAGAAAAAGAGAACATCGAAGTCGAACTGGTCAAATTCACCGATTACACGACTCCTAACAATGCTTTGGCCGAAGGTGAAATCGACCTGAGTTCGTTCCAGACAGAGATCTTCATGGATAACTACAACAGAGATCATGGAACAGAATTGACGACCATCGGCTATACAGTAATGGCTCCTTTAGGACTTTACTCCGATAAAATCAAGGATATCAGCGAACTGAAAGACGGCGACACGATCGCCATCCCGAACGACGTCTCCAACGAAGGACGCGCTTTGATTCTGCTTCAGACTGCCGGATTGATCAAGCTTGACCCTGAAGCCGGTTTGGTTCCGACTACTGAAAATGTCATCGAGAACAAATTGAATCTGCAGTTCCAGACGCTTGAATCCAACCAGACCGCCCGCGCCTTACAGGACGTGACCGCTTCCGTCATCAACAGCGGCATGGCCGTGGACGCCGGCTTCATCCCGAGTGAAGATGCCGTCTTCCTTGAACCGGTTACGGAAGACTCAAAACCTTATTACAACGTCATTGCGGCACTCTCCGAAGATGTCGACAACGAAGTCTTCCAAACGATCGTAGCTTACTATCAATCCGAAGGAACGGCCAAAGTCATCGAAGAATCTTCAAAAGGCTCGCAGTTCCCGGTTTGGGACGAAGCAAAATAATATAGATAATCAAACCATTACTAGGGGCTTGGGCCATTTGCCCAAAGCCCCTTTCCTATAAAGATTCAAGGAGGAATCATCCATGACAATCAACCAACAACAGATTCACCAAGAAGTTACCGATATCTACGACTACATCATCGCCCTGCGCCGCCATTTCCACCGTCATCCGGAGCCGAGCCTGAAGGAATTCGAAACGATCCAACGCATCAAGGAAGAGGTCGAAGAAATCGGCGTGCCTTACATAAATGTCGGGGAGACCGGTATCTTGGCCACCTTGGAGGGCGGAAAAGGATCAGGCAAGACCATTTTGCTGCGTGCCGATATCGATGCGTTGCCTTTGCCGGATGAGACCGGTAAACCCTACGCTTCCGTCAATCCCGGTTTCAACCATGCTTGTGGCCACGACGGGCATACCGCTTCCCTCTTAGGTGCGCTGAAAATACTGAAGGAACATCAGGATGAATTTGCCGGGACAATCCAGTTCGCCTTCCAACCAGCAGAAGAAATCGGCGCCGGGGCGCGCCAATTCGTGCGTGGCGGCTATATCGACGGCATCGACCATGTCTTCGGCATCCATCTGCAATCCGGCACGCAAGTCGGCAAAATCGTCGCTACACCCGGACCTTCCAACGCCTCCTGCGACATCTTCAAGATCAAAGTGTTCGGCAAGAGCGGTCATGTTTCGCGTCCGGATCTGGGCCGCGACGCTTTGGTCAGTGCAGCGGCCATCGTCACCGAACTGCAGACGATCGTAGCCAGGGAAGTCTGTCCTACTGACGAAGTCGTCGTCGGTATAGGAGTGTTGCGCGCGGGAACGAACTACAACATCATCGCTAACGAAGCCGAAATTGAAGGCACTGTCCGGACCTTCAGCCATGAAGTGCGTGCGCAAGTGTTGGCGGCCGTTGAAAGGATCGCCCGGAATGTTTCGGATGCGCACCGCACAACCATCGAATTCTCCAACTACGATGCCGCGGCCCCGCTGATCAATGATATCCAGGCAGCCAACCATGCCATCCGGGTCGCCTCGGACATCGTCGGCATCGAGAACGTCATCACTGATAATCCGAAAAGCATGGGCGCCGACGACTTCGCGGATTACCTGGCGGTCGCGCCCGGAGTCTACTGCTTCGTCGGCACACAAAGCAGCGAAGAGACAGCCTATGGTCATCATCACGAAAAATTCGACATCGATGAAAAAGGCTTAGCTATTGCTACCGAGTTGCATATTTCTTATGCACTGTCCTACTTGAACAATCCATTCTAATACAAAAAAATGCGCCGTTCTTTGGGATTCCCCAAAAGAGCGACGCATTTTTTTATTTTTTGCAAAATCTTATCAGAACTGAATCGTGCCTTCCGCGTTGTAGAATTCGCGCCAATCAACGAAGCCGGCATCCAACCCGCGGAGCAACACTTCGGCTGTTCCGATATTGGTTGCCAACGGAATTTCATAGACATCGCTCAGACGGATCAAAGCGGTTACATCCGGTTCATGCGGCATAGCAGCCAACGGATCCCTCAGGAAGATGACCACATCCATCTCGTTTTGCGAAATCATGGCTCCGATCTGTTGATCCCCGCCGAGTGGACCTGACTTGAAGCGGTGCACATCCAGCCCGGTCGCTTCCATGATACGGGTTCCGGTCGTTCCTGTCGCGAACAATTCGTGTTCTTGCAGAATTGCTTTATAGGCGGTACATAACTGGATCATCAAATCTTTTTTACGGTCATGCGCAATTAATGCTACTTTCATTCAATTTCCTCCCTGCAATTTTTATAATAATAGTATATCATTTCATGTTGCAATTAAGCTGTGTTTTATGGTCGAACCGGTCGCACTATTTTTCTTTTTAGTCTTAAATTAACCAAAATAAATACGGTTTTCTTCATATTCTCTTCACAATTCAGGACTATTATACAGATAGGCCAATCACAAACAATCTTTTTACTCTTCTTTACTCCTCCAAAGTAAAGAACAACTCCTTTATGCCACCGCTTTATGAGCGGTGGTTTTTTTGTTCATTCTGCGTAGGCGGGATGCCTACTCGGATACCAATAGACTATCCAGGGCACGCCAGCTCCGGTGAGTGGTTGTTCCGCCGGAGCTGAGGTAGCATTCTAGCTTCTATCTCCGATGAGGCCCGCCTCGCCGTAGTTGATCGGAATAATCTATCTCCACCTCCGGCGAGCCTCGCTTGGCCGGAGGTGGAGAGCCCCATAGCTGCGTTGGCACGCAGGACGCCCAAATTACCGAACGACAAAAAAGCTCAGCGGGATATCGCGATCCCGCTGAGCTTTTTCATGCATAAAATTTAAGCCAACTCTTCACCGTTGGAAGCGATAACCTGCTTGTACCAGTCGAAGGAGTCCTTTTTGCTTCTTTCCAGCGTGCCATTGCCTTCGTTGTCGCGGTCGACATAGATGAAGCCGTAGCGTTTCTTCATTTCGCCTGTCGTGAAAGATACGCAGTCGATGCAGCCCCAAGGTGTGTAGCCCATCAGATCGACGCCATCCTCTTCGACAGCTTTTTTCATTTCTTCGATATGCGATCTCAGGTAGTCGATGCGGTAAGGATCATGGCAGCTGCCGTCCTCTTCCTTGACATCGATTGCGCCGAAGCCGTTTTCGACGATGAACAATGGTTTTTCATAGCGTTCATAGAACTGATTCAAGGTGTAGCGCAAGCCTTCCGGATCGATCGCCCAGCCCCAGTCGGACTCTTCGATGAATGGATTTTTCACAGAATGTGCGCTGGAACCGTCCAGAGATTTCGATACGTCCTTGTTTACGGTCGAATCGACAGTGTTGCTCATGTAGTACGAGAAGCCGATATAATCCACTGTGCCTTCAGCCAAGGCTTTTTTGTCTGCTTCGGTGATGTCCAGATTGAAGCCTTTGCGTTCGAACATCTTCAAGGCGTAAGCCGGATAGTGGCCGCGGCATTGTACATCGCAGAAGAACCAGCGATCGTGCATCATCTGGTTCGACAACACCATATCCGCTGGGCGGCAAGAATACGGATAGATCGGAACCATCGCAATCATGTTCCCGATTTGGAAATCCGGGTTGATCTTTTTGCCGATTTTGACAGCCAAAGCGCTGGCGACCAATTCATAGTGCCCACATTGGTACATCGCTTCTTCCGGATTCGGATAATCGCCAAAGTGCGCACCGGAGTTGGTCCAGCCGAAGATGTCGTTCTTGTAGTTCATTTGGTTGTTGATTTCATTGAAGGTCATCCAATATTTCACTTTGTCTTTGTAGCGCTTAAAGCAGACCTCCGCGAAGTTGACGAAGAAATCGATCGTCTTGCGGTTCATGAAACCGCCGTATTCCTTAGCCAAGTGGTATGGCATCTCAAAGTGGGAAAGTGTGATGACCGGTTCGATCCCGTATTTCAACAATTCATCGAAAACATCATCGTAGAACTGCAGCCCTTCTTCATTCGGTTCCGCTTCGTCACCATTCGGGAAAATGCGCGACCAGGCAATCGATGTACGGAAGCACTTGAAGCCCATCTCGGCGAACAAAGCGATATCCTCTTTATAGCGGCCATAGAAGTCAATGCCGACGTGGTTCGGGTAATAATTGCCTTCGACTACACCATCCGTGATGACGCGGGGAACACCATGTGCTCCGGCTGTCATGACGTCTGCCACGCTCAAGCCTTTGGAAGTGTTCAGAACCCCTCCTTCAAACTGATGGGCTGCCAAGGCGCCGCCCCACAAAAAATTTTTATCCAATGCCATATCTATCTCTCCTTCTATTTGTATTTGATTTTAAAAGCCAAAATGATCGATGCCAACACCAATGTCACACCGTTCGCTGCGATAACAGCGTAATCCTGGATGTTCCAGCCGTGGATCAGCCACAAGAATACCCCGGTTACGAACATGCTGTACATCCCTAGGGATATGCCGGACGTGTCCCTCGTTTTGATGATCTGCCAAGCCTGCGGAACAAAAGACAATGTAGTCAAAATGGCTACAATGAAACCTATCATTTTTTATTCCCCCTACCGGTATGCATGTGCGACTCAAATGACCAACGAGGCGGCTACATACTTTTACAACTCGATTATAATGGATAGCGGAACAGAAACAAGAATTTCCGGACACTCCGTAACACCGTTTACAAATTTCCCATTTTTTTGATCCTGATTATCAAATAACATTCACAAATATGATAGGATAATAGTGAGGTTCAGAAGAAACACGTGAGGGGGATGCGGATGCTTATCAGAGAACGGCTGGAGAATTTTGATTTCTCGAACAGCGAACAAAAGATAGTGACCTATATACTGGAGAAAAAAGCGGCCATCGAGGAAATGACCACCAAAGAGATTGCCGAGGCGACTTACACTTCTCCTTCCACATTGGTAAGGATTGCCCACAAGATGAACTTCAGCGGCTGGAGCGATTTGAAGGAAGCTTTCTTGAAAGAAGAAGAATATTTGCAGAAACATTTCAGTGAAATAAACGCCAACCTGCCTTTTCACCGTAATGATACCATCATGTCGATTGCAAGTAAAATTGCTGCCTTGGAAAAGGAATCCATCGACGATACCTTGTCGCTGATCACCCATGACGACCTGCAGAAGGCCGTCCAGATCATCCGAAAGTCTTCCTATACCAGTCTTTTTGCAGTCAGCAACAACCTGTTGATCACGCAGGAATTCCAACACAATATGTCGCGGATCAAAAAGCGCGTGGACATCTGCTTGCTGCAGGGCGAAACGATCTTCAAGGCGCACCTGGCGGATCCTTCCTCTTGCGCAATCATCGTCTCCTATTCCGGAGAAACTGCGATATTGAACGAAACAATCCAATATTTAAAAGCGAACAATATCCCCATCATCGCAATCACCAATATCGGGGACAATACGACCGCCCGGCTTGCGGATTGCGTGCTCAGAATCTGCACAAGAGAGAAGCTCTATTCAAAAATCGCCACCTTCTCCACCGACAGCGCCATCGTGTACCTGCTGGACGTGCTCTATTCCTGCATCTTTGCGCTCGATTACGACGCCAACCTGCAGCTGCGGATCAGCACTTCCAAGATGATCGAAGCCGGCCGATCCTCAACGCTGGATATCATCAAGGAAGAGGACCACGTTTCTAGATGATAAAATATCAATTGTGTCCGTAAAAACAGCAAAAATAAGTTAGATTTTCTTCACGCTTTTTTCACACGTGGGGCCTATTATAAAGACAAGCCAATTAAACAATCTTTTTACCCTGTTCTCTTCTTTACTCCTCCAATGTAAAGAGCAACCGCAAAAAACCATCGCCCCTACCCGGCGATGGTTTTTTGTGTGCTGGTCAGCCCAGCTTCTTCGTCATGATGAAATCGGTCTGTTCATCTTCACCCATAAAGAAGGAATGCGAGCCGGTATGGACGAAGCCCATTTTTTCATAAAACGCGATGGCATTCACGTTGTGTTCCCAGACCCCTAGCCAGATCAACGCCTTGCCTTGAGTGCGGGCGATTTCGATTGCTTTGTCGATCAGATATTTCCCGAGCCCTCTGCGCTTGAAGGCCGGGCGGATGTAGATACGTTCCACTTCCAATGAAGCCTCGCCCATCTCTTCCGTCAAGGCTGCCTCGACATTGATCTTCATATAGCCCGCAAGTTCCGCCTCGTCATACAGAAAGTAGAAAGTTGAACCTTCAGTCAAAAGTTCCGCTTTCAGCTTTTCCGGATCGTAGGCTTTATCCAAGTAAGCCTGCAGATCTTCCGGCGTGTTGTGGGCCGCGAACGTATCCGTGAACGTTTCGATACCGATTGCTTGAAGATCCGCCAAATCTTCTCTGCCGCATTTTTTCAATGTGATTGCCATATATGATGCACTCCTTATCTTTGCTTCAGTAGTTTCGTTTGTTGCCTTTTTTCACGTATTCCCAGTCGCCTTCGACGTTTTTTCGGACCGTTTGGAACAGTCCGCTGAGAACCGTCGCTTCCTCTTCCGATAATCCCTGCAGCGCCACCCGTTCCGAGTGCTCATTTTCCCTGCTGATGTTCGGGGAGATCGCTTTGCCTTTTTCCGTCGGGAAGATCCGTTTGATTTTTCTGTTAGCGGCATCGGCTCTCTTCTCGATGAACCCGTTCGCTTCCAGTTTTTTGATGGCGCGCGAAGCCGTCGTGCGGTCAACTTTGATCATTTCCGCCAACTTTTCCTGGATGATGCCCGGATTTTCGCAGATCCGGATGAGATACAAGTACTGCCCTCTCGTCAGGCCGTATTCCTTGAACTCGATGTTCGCGATCGAATCCAAAGCCCTTGCTATCATGCCGATTTCGCGGAGAATTTCCGCCATACAACTCACCTGCCTTCTTCAGGAAATTTAGATTAATCATAACGGTTTTTTGTTGCATTTGCAATAAAAAGACCTAAAAAAATAGAGAGGTCGCGCTCCAGATGTCGGATATTCCCAAGTTATCCGACAATGCGCGGCACGTTCTCTCTCAACTTGTCGGATATTCCAATGCATCCGACAATTATGATCATATTTGCTCTCTGTTTGTCGGATTTTCCCAGTTTATCCGACAACGCTCGCTGTCCCAGCGGATAACAAGGTTCCCGGGATGAAACTGGCACAAAAAAAAGAGCTGGAACAAAAGCCCCAACCCTATCCTTTAAGCATCCCATTATAATGATCTACTTTCCCTTTCATTTTTGCCAAGGTCTCCTGCAGTCCGAGAATTTTCTCTTCCAACAGGTCGCACTCGTCGACCCACAGATCCCGCCTGGCCGGAACGGTATGGAAGCCTTCGCCACACAGACGCACATAATCGATCAACGGTTCGATCGACAGCCCCGCAGATCGCACCTCCATCATGAAATCCAGCCACTTCAGATCTTCATCCGAATACTCCCGGATGCCGCCTTTGATCCGTTTCACGGGAGGAATCAGCCCGATCCTTTCATAATAACGCAAACCATCAAGCGAAATATTCTTCTCTTTGCTGACTTGAGCGATTTTCATCTTTATCCCCTGCGCTTTCAGCTTTCTTCCGGAGCGACTTCATTCAGGCAATTCAACGCCGTTAACGTCCGCGGATACCCGATGAATGGCAGCAATACTGTGATCGTATCCAGCAGCTTTTGCTTGTCATTGCCGACGCGGAGGTTGTTGCGGATATGCCCCTTCATTTGCGGCTCAGCTCCGCCCATCGAAACCAGCATAGTAAAGATCAGCAGTTCTCGTTCCTGGATCGATAACCCGTTGCGCGTAAAGAAATCGCCGAAACAGTTATCCGCCAGAAAAGTGGCGAAATGCTTCTGGTTCTGCGGCATCGTGTTCAACATGTTGTCCACTGTATCCCCCGCAGCCTCGCGGACGATTTCCAAACCCTTCTCATAGCGGTTTTCGACAGTCGTGGCGGATTGTCCCTCCAAAGGCAGCACGATCCCTCTTTCCTCCAACACCTCATTTGTCGCATGCAGGAAATCGAACACTTTCCCCAAGCCGGCATAAGGGACGGCCTGATAGACGATCTCCTTCAGCTCAACCGGCGTGACGCCTACATTCAAAGCACCCTTCGCCATCGCTTTGAACTCGTTCACGCACTGCATGGCGATCAAAGCAGCCAACAGCACTTTCTGCCTTTCCTTCACATCCAAACTGGTGTATTGCAGCACTTCATCAAACGCGAAATTATCAAAAACTTCAATAAATTCCGGATCCTTTTCAGCCAATATCGACACGTGCCCGGGAAACAGTTCATCATGGTTCTTTTTGGCAGTTTCGCTAATTTTCATCTTCCATTCCTCCAGCTTCATCCTTTTGTTACTCACAGTGTAGAGCATGGAGTGGGCTCCAAGTCAACCGTAACCGTAGCTATTCAACAATATTTTTTTATTCAGCATAAAACACTTGTCTTGGAGTGAACTCCAACAGTTACAATAGGGGTATAATAAAAACAAACATTTGGAGGCGCTATCATGGAATATGTAAAATTAGGGAATACTGGTATGGAAGTCTCAAAACTCTGTCTGGGTTGCATGGGATTCGGGGAACCGGAACGCGGTCGCGAAAAATGGTCGATAGGTGAAGCGGAAAGCCGCGAAGTCATCAAAAAAGCTTTGGACTCCGGAATCAATTTCTTCGATACTGCAAACTTGTACTCAGCTGGATCCAGCGAAGAGATCATCGGGAAGGCATTGAAGGATTTCGCCAACCGCGATGAAATCGTCCTGGCTTCCAAATTGTATTTCCCGATGTTCGACGGACCGAACGCGAAAGGTTTGTCCCGCAAAAGCATCTTCGCCGAAATCGATCACTCTTTGAAAAGATTGCAGACGGATTATCTGGACCTGTACATCATCCACCGCTGGGATTACGGCACGCCTATCGAAGAGACGATGGAAGCCCTGCACGACTTGGTGAAAATGGGGAAAGTGCGTTATATCGGAGCTTCTTCCATGCATGCTTGGCAATTTGCGAAAGCCCAATTCATCGCCGAGAAAAATGGCTGGACGAAATTTGTTTCCATGCAGAACCTGTACAATCTGCTTTACCGGGAAGAAGAACGCGAAATGATCCCTTTACTGCAGGACCAAAAAGTGGCGATGACGCCTTGGAGCCCGTTGGCGGGAGGAAGATTGACGAGGGATATCGGCGCCATCACAGCCCGCGCCAGCCAAGCCGTACAAGCCGATCTGCCTGCATACATTGTGGCTTCCGACAATGAGGTCATTTCAAGGGTCCATAAATTGGCCGATGAGCGCGGCATCACCCGCGGACAAGTTGCGACTGCCTGGATGCTGAGCAAAGACTACGTCACTGCCCCGCTGATCGGCGCGACAAAAGTGAAATATCTGGATGATGCCTTAGGAGCATTCGAGGTCGCATTGAGCGCCGAAGATCTCAAGTACTTGGAAGAAGCTTATGTTCCGAGGAATATCACGGGGTACAGATAGAAACGATGAGAGTCTGCGGATGAGTCGAGATAGCTTAGGCTGGAGAGTTCCGTACCTCCGATGAGGAGTGATTCGCCGGAGGTACGGAAACAATCCAAGCGCTCAGTTCCGGTTAAGGGCCGCTCACCGGAACTGATTGAAAAAAAGACATCTGAGCTCCTGCGAACACTCGCTTCGCCGGAGTTCAGATGTTCTATGGTGAGAAGTAAGCTTGCCGCAAGCAGCCGTTGTCTTTTGGTATGGACGCCCTCTTAACCGCTTGAGTTTTACAGGTACCCTATGATCCATAAAAATGATTGAATAATTCTTATTTCCAAGTGGATTTTATAGAATGGATCTCAAGCGAATTTATTGTGACTTCACCATCTTCGACATAAAATTCCAACCCTCTGCTATCGTCTCGCGGAAAAATTAAATCTGTTATTGCATATTCTCCATTTTGTAAAAAAACTTCAACAGAATTTTTGTCGACCAAAATTTTTAGGTTGATCACTTTACTGTCATTGATTGAAACTGCGTGGCGCCCATTAAAATAAGGACTGAAATACAATTCTTCTGACTGACTACGTTCAACAAACAGTTCATTTTTTGACTCAGAAAAGCCGATCACCGTTTCATCCTGATTTTCTTCAGACATTCTGACTTTGATTCCAAAATCTACCGGTTGATCTAGTTGAATTTCAGCATTCAGTTCAAATACATCGGCTTCAATCCCATCTAATAAATCAGCAGCTTCTATGGAATCAACTATCTGATTTTCAACCCTGAATAATTCCTTATCTCTAAGTGCGGTTAACTCTTCGACTGGATGCTGAAATAACTTTATGCTTCCGTCATCTGTAGTTTTTAATTCTAGCGACCTTGGAACGGACATTGAACCACGCCATTCCTCTGTAGGCACCCGGTTGGCATACAGCCAATTACTCATCCACGCGATCATGATTCTACGCCCATCTTCATCAGGAATATCCGAAAAAGATTGTCCTGCATAAAAGTCTGCACCATAATCGAGCCAGTTGATATGGTCTGGTTCATCTATGCTTTTAAATGTTGTTCCATCAAAGTCACCTATGAAATATTGCGCACCGGAACCACCAGCAATGGCACCATCACCTATATCCACTTGTAATACCCACTTTGTATCATCAGAATCGCCATCAACCGGCAGTTCAAATAAATCAGGGCACTCCCATACGCCGCCTTGCGCACCTGCGCCCTCTCCAAACTCACTCATGAAATTCCAGTCAATTAAATTTGGGGAATCATAAAACATTACTTTTTTTCCTGCTGCGAGTGACATCACCCATTTTTCTGTTCCCTCATGCCAAAACACTTTTGGATCCCGAAAATCCTTTATCTCTGGATCGACAGGTATCACTGGATTTCCATCGTATTTCTCCCAGCTGCGACCCTTATCTTTGCTGTAAGCAATACTTTGCTTTTGTCCTTCACCATTTTGTGTGTAAATCGCAACCAAACCTTCTCCACCGTCGAAAAATCCAGATGTGTCATTCCAGTCAACTACCGTACTACCTGAAAAAATCATTCCTAAATCATCGGGTTCTAAAGCAATGGGCTTATGGTCCCAATTGATCATATCTTTACTTATCGCGTGGCCCCAATACATTGGTCCCCATTCATTGCCACCTGGATTATGCTGATAAAACAGATGATATTCACCATCATAATAAACCATGCCATTCGGATCATTCAGCCAATTTTCTTCGGGTGAAAAATGAAACTGAGGGCGATATTCTTCAGCATAATAGTTTCTTGAAGTTATCAAATTAAAGATGACAAGTACTAAACTGGCTAATGCTATTAAACCGGAAAATAGAACAACGTGTTTTCTTTTCATTTTGATCTCTCCTATATTCTCTTATGATTCTATCTTTAATTGCCCTTCAATAGCCATGATTGCCCAATCACTATCCTTAGCTTGGTACATCCGATTTGAGAGAACAATTTCATCATCCAGATAGAGAACAACAATATCATCTTCTAAGACCAGTTTAATAGTTACACTTGATCGACCAGCAAAGTCAAAAGGCATTTCAGTTTGTGGAGCATAATTTTCCAGCCTATCTAAAGAATAATTATAGTATGCGACTGTATTTAGTTCTGTATCAAAAATAACATTTAGATCCGATTTGTTTTCTTTGCTGTTAAATTGAAAGGCCCATTTTTTTGTTTGTTCATCTAACACGACTTTTCCAGAATACAGAATGGTTTCCTCGTTAGCATCAAAAGTGATGGATTGGCCTTCAGGAATTGTCTGATTTGTGAAAGCTACCGTATTCACCTGTTCTTTAACGCTTTCAGGCAACGTCGGCAATAGTTGATCATCCTTAGCTATCAATTCATGGACAGCAAGATTACCTGCCCAATTATAGTTTTGATTGTCACGATGTTGTTCTTTGGTTGGAATCCAACCCATTACATAAAGTTTCTCTCCATCTGTTTCTAATCTTCCAGCATAAAATCCAGAACCATCCCAATGATCTAAGTTGGTTGGTTTGACGAAAGGTCCATTGACACTATCCGCAATACGATAATGAACGACACGTTTATCCCATTGATCCGAAAAAGCCAAATACCATTTTCCTTCAAAATAAACAAGTGATGGACATTCCAAGTTGGAATCGTTTCCAAAATCATTTACAAAAAAAGTACCCTGATCTTCCCAGGTTATTAAATCCGTTGAAGTATATCTAGCAATAACGCCTGTTCCATTCTGACGTGCTGTAATGAGCATCCAATACTCCTGAGAATCTTCTTCGTAAAACACAAAGGGATCTCTGAAGTCATCCGCTTCATACTGTGTACCAGCGAAAAATGTGTGCTCGGGCTGTTTACTCCACTTGACTCCATCTTTACTGGTGGCATGCATAATTGCTTCCTTGGGTGACAATGATCCATTATGGCCGGTATAAAATGCATGATACAATCCATCTGAATCAATTATGACAGAACCAGTCCCTAAAGCTAACTCCTGATGGTTCTGATCATTTACAAATGGAATCACTTCACCATGATCTGTGTAATTAATAAAGTCAGTCGTCGTCATTAAACTAATCGGATGAAAACCAGTCTGATCATCTCGTAAGTCTTCTAAATAATAAATCATAAATTCTTCACCATTAAAATAAGGCATCGGATCCCCAACAAAGCTCTCATTTGAGCGTGGATAAACTTGTTGGATCGTCGTCTTATTAGAGAAAATATCTGTTTTGATTGTCAAAATCAACCCTCCAATGAAGATAGTGCCTAGACCAATACTTAGCCATTTTTTCAATTTAGCTCCTCCTACTATTTTTTGGAAACGTTTCCGTTTTTAAATATAACATTTTAAAGTTAAATTGACAAGATTAATCCATTTGTTTTTACTATAATATTTTTTATCTTATTATTATATAAGCTGAATACTGACACCTAGATAGCCACAAAAGCGCAAATTATACTATTCTCAACAAAACGAATATGGTGATGTGAACTACTCCCGCAAGTTATCACTCCATGCCAGGCACGCCAAAAAACAAGCCCAGAAAGATGGAAACCATCTCTCTGGGCTTGTTTCTTTTGTGATACCGGCGGCCGGGGTCGAACCGGCACGCCCTCGCGGGCACTGGATTTTGAGTCCAGCGCGTCTGCCAATTCCGCCACGCCGGCATGATTATGAAGAATGCAATGTTCCATTTTGTTGTTATGGAAAGGCGGTAACCGGATTTGAACCGGTGATAGAGGTTTTGCAGACCTGTGCCTTACCACTTGGCTATACCGCCGAGATGTTGCTATTTAAAAAAACTGGGCTAGCTGGATTCGAACCAACGAATGACAGAGTCAAAGTCTGTTGCCTTACCGCTTGGCGATAGCCCAATAAGAGGGCGACTGATGGGAATTGAACCCACGAATGCCGGATCCACAAACCGGTGCGTTAACCACTTCGCCACAATCGCCATAATATAATGTTGAGACAGGGGTAGTAGGAATTGAACCCACACCGACGGTTTTGGAGACCGTTGTTCTACCTTTAAACTATACCCCTATTCAGAGGATGCTTTTTAAAGAAATGGAGGGAGGCAGATTCGAACTGCCGAACCCGAAGGAGCGGATTTACAGTCCGCCGCGTTTAGCCACTTCGCTATCCCTCC
>NZ_FJND01000019.1:0-53667 GCF_900067165.1 Trichococcus sp. ES5 | reverse complement strand
AAGTCAACTCATGAAGGAGGCCTTAGAGGCCTTGGATAGCGAGTTGTACGTTCCGTTTAAAGCGGAAGGATGGCGTATCGCCAACAGGGATTCACGCACGATTACTTTCACATTCGGTACAGTCGAGTTTATGCGTAGACGTTTAAAGAAGAAAGGTGAAAAGAGCTTTTTCCCACTGGATAACATCTGTGGCTTCAATAAAAGCGAGCGCTACTCTACCCTTTTACAAAAGCAAGTGGCCGAACTTGTGACTGGCAGCGTCTACCGCGGTGTGGCCGAAGCCGTCACTAAACTGACTTCGTTCAGCATGAGCCATGGAACAGTGGGCAATATTGTGAAATCGGTAGGAGAAAAGCAAGCGCAGTGGGAGAAACAAAACTTAGAAGAATACGAAGTGGCATTACCCGAAGAACAGAAAGAAGTACCTTTTCTCTTGGTAGAAGGCGATGGGATCGTCATTAAAGGCAAGGGGAAAAGAAAAGAAGAGATCCACCGAGTCCAAATAGCAGAAGGCGTCACAACAAGCGGGAAAAGAAAGAAACTGAAAAATCCGATATTTGTGTCATCGTTGAAATCAGCGAAAGATGCATGGGAGAAAGCAGCGATTTATTTAGGGAGTCATTACGATCTCAAAAATACGGTAGTCATTTCGAACACCGATGGTGGCTCAGGTTATCGGGCAGAGGACTGTGCCATGGCAATTGGTGTGTGTAAGGAACATATCCATCAGGTGGATCGCTATCACGTTCACAAAAAGATTAAGAGCCGTCTTTCTTGGTGTCCAGAGATGGAACTGCCGCTGAAAAAGGCCCTATGGTCCTATGATTGGGATTCGATTGCGATTGTGTTGGATACGATTGAAAGTAAAATCTCGCTAGAACAGGAGAAAGATCAAAAAGAGGAGTTACGACTTTTGGCAGCCTACCTAGAAAGAAACTGGGCGTATCTTCGTCCGTTAAGAGAAATCGAATCCTGCAAAGGAATCCGGGGAATTGGAAGCTGTGAAAGTAATCATCGACCTTACAGCTACCGAATGAAAGGTAATGGGAAATACTGGAGCCATGATGGCGCTCGGGCGATGGTCTCCATCATTGAAGGTAAGAAGATGGGAACCCTAGAAAAAGCGTTAACGGAGCCAGTACGCACCGTTCCGGAAAGTTTAGCGGTAAAACTGAAATTCGCAGTCAGAAATGCGTTAAAGAAACATTCTGGCAGAGAGAGGACACCCGCTAGACAGGCTGGTATACCAGCGATGAACGCGACCTGCAGCATGGGAATGATGAAGAAAATATTTGCGAGTTAATCAGAATTTTCTTCAAATCCTCCGGGAATACAGTGAATTACGCTTTTTGATTCACTGTATTCCCGGAGGGAAGGGCAAGCGACGCGCGCCAAAGCTTCAGGGACAATATTAAAACAATTTCAAATTGGCACTACAAGTAAGGTTTCTGAACTTTGCATAGAAAAGATTGACACATACTTCTGTCATAAAAATAGTCATACACTAGCATTTTTGTGTTATCATTAGAGAAAAATATATGATACGAAGAGGGATTAAGTTTGATAAAAGATGAATATTTAGATCAAATAAGATCGGGTAAAGAGTCGTTATCTTTAGAGTTTAAAGAAGCGTCTCAAGACATACCTAAAAATGTTTATGACACAGTGTGTTCTTTTTCAAACAGGAATGGTGGAAATATCTATTTAGGTGTAGCTGATGACGGAATGGTAACGGGTGTAAATCCTGAAAAGATATTACAGATGAAAAAAGACTTTGTTACTGCTATTCAGTCGCCGATAAAAATAAACCCGCCTTTATATTTAGACATCAATGAATTTGACCTTGACGATAAAAAAATTTTACATGTTTTTGTTCCTAGCAGTTCACAAGTGCATAGACATGGCAGTAAAATTTTTGATAGAAACGAAGACGCTGATATTGATATTACGAATAATACAGTTTTAGTTCAACAAACATATATTAGAAAACAATCAGAATATACGGAAAGACAAATATATCCTTTTGTGAATTTAGAGGACTTGCGTGGGGATCTAATTGATAGGGTGAAAAAGGTAGCAATCACTCAAGACGCTAACCATATATGGGCAACTGCGGACCATATCGAGATTTTAAAATCTTTAGGTATGTATAGTAAGGATTATATTAACGGAAGAGAAGGGTTTACTTTAGCGGCAATCATTACTTTTGGAAAAGATGAATTAATTGCCTCCGTTTTACCTTATTTTAGAATAGATGCCTTATTAAGGATTGAAGATGTCGAAAGATATGACGATAGAGAAAATATCCGTACTAATTTAATAGAAAGCTATGAAAGGTTAATGGGATTTGTTAGGAAGCACTTGCCTAGTGCCTTTTATATAGAAGGTGATGTACGTATTAATGTTAGAGATGTCCTCTTTAGAGAACTAATAGTAAATATGTTAGTTCATAGAGAATATTCAAATGCATACGTTTCGAGATTGATAATTGAGAAAGATAGAATTCTAGTTGAAAATGCTAATAAGCCGGTTCATCCAGGGATAATGCAAAAAAACCAGATTGAGCCTTATCCGAAAAATCCAACTATTGCAAAAGTATTTAATATACTTGGCTTAATAGACGAACTAGGCTCAGGTGTAAATAAAATATTCAAATATGCACCTATTATGTTCGGGGAAATACCACTTATTGAAAATAGAGATATATTCAAAGTACGTGTACCAAAAAAACAAGATAATGTAGGGAAAACAAACGATGTGAGCGAGGAATTGCCTGTTAAGGTTTCATTGAGTGAAAATCAAAAAATTGTATTAGAAAGTTTGAATACAGCAATGTCTGCAAGAGAACTGATGGAAATTTTGAATTTATCAGATATTAGTCATTTTAGAAGGAATATATTGAATCCATTGCTTTTAGAAGGGCTTATTGTTCGAACGAAGCCTGATAAACCAAAAAGTTCTAAGCAAAAATACATTAAAGCCAATTTTAGGTAAGATGTTGTTAAATAAAAGAAGGAATACACAAAAAAACTGACCTTGCACAAATCACTATTGGAAAATAAAAAAGCCGGACACCAGCGAAAAATCGCATGGCATCCGGCTTTTTAGGTTACCAAATTCATCAAGCCTATGGTTTCACCATTCTTTGGGCTCATAGTTTAACTCTTGGAATAACTGCGCTTTTTCTTTTTTTGACAGGTAGCGCCATTGTCCCACTGGAAGGTTGTCCAACTGGATATTCATGATGCGGATTCTTTGCAATCGGTAGACGTTGTATCCCAATTCTTCGCACATGCGGCGGATTTGACGGTTGAGTCCTTGGGTCAATATGATTTTAAAATCATATTTTGATAGCTGTTCCACTTTGCAAGGCAGGGTGATCGTATCCAATATTTTGACCCCTTCTGACATCTGCTTCAAGAATTCAGGCGTGATCGGGCGGTCTACGGAAACAACGTATTCCTTCTCATGCTGGTTCTCAGAACGTAAGATTTCATTGACGATATCGCCGTCATTCGTTAGCAGGATCAAGCCCTCTGAATCTTTATCGAGGCGCCCGATATGGAAAACCCGGAAAGGGTGGTTGACCAAATCGACAATATTCCCCTTGACGCCTTTTTCGGTCGTACTCGTGATGCCGACCGGTTTGTTCAAGGCAATGTAGACATTGTTACGGGCCACGAAAAGTTGGTTACCGTTTACGCGAACATCATCCCCCGGCTCGACTTGGCTGCCGATTGTTGCCCGCTTTCCATTGATCGTTACGCGCCCCTCAGTAATCAGCTTGTCGGCCCCTCGTCGGGAGGCTGTGCCTGCCTCACTTATAAATTTATTGATACGCATGTGGACACTTCCTTCATCCAAAATTTTTTAGATTTTGCGCCTACTGTCAATCGTAATAAACGGCATCCAGGAACAGTCCATGGGAAGGGACGGTCATGCCGGCCTCACTGCGGATTCCGCTCTTGAAGATGGCATCAATGTATTCGGGTTCCATCGTCCCGGCCCCGATTTCAAGGATCGTCCCCATCATGATCCGGACCATGTTGTAGAGGAAGCCTTCCCCTGTGAACGAAAAGTGCAGCAGATTGCCTTCCTGCTGGACTGTGATTTCATTGATGGTCCTGATCGTTGATTTTTTCGATTTCTTGAGTGAAGAGAAGCCGAGGAAGTCATGCTTCCCGACAAGCTTTTGGCAAGCCGCGTTCATCCTGTCCATATCAAGGTGTCCAGGGTAATGGTAGCTGTAATGGCGCTCAAATGCGGAAGGAACGACATTATTCCAGACATGATAGCTGTATGTCTTTCCGGCTGCGTGATAGCGGGCATGGAACCTTTCCGGAACCTCCTCCAGCTCCTTGACGACAATATCGCGCGGGAGATAACGGATCAGATGATCCTGCATCGCCTTCAAATCCATTTTGGATGTCGTTTTGAAATTGGCGACTTGTCCCCTGGCGTGGGTGCCGGCATCCGTCCGGCCCGAGCCGATGATTTCGATTTCTTCTCCTGTCATTGCCGACAGGATATTCTCTATTTTACCTTGAATGGTTTTGTCCGAATCCCCGAGCCTTTGCCATCCCAGGTATCTGCCGCCATCATACTCGATCGTCATTTTTATATTTCTCATTTTATCTCCCTTAAACATCGGATTCTGGGCATCGTTACATGCCTTGTACTCCTGTATTATAACGGATATCATGCTGGTTTGGGGTGTTTTCGTTGAATCTTTAGACTTTTCAATCAAATCCAATAGGCTAGGCGGTTTTTCCCGGTCCAATATTTTTGTTCCCTATTATTAACACTGTTACTGTTAACGAACTGAATAGTTTAAACTAAACTCAATGACAGTTATCTTTTTCATTAAATCAATTTTATAGCTGTTCCAAGAATTCAAATATAAGAAAAAAGGAGGTATGCAAGGAGCAAACGTCCATTTTTCAATAGGATGGTACTATCTTCTCCGAATACGCTTTGCATAAAAACGGAGGTCTCCTTACCGAAACGGAATATAATCTGAGCGATACAGGAGACCTGCTGCCTCAGATCACAGAGTAAGGTGAGCCTTCGATGTAATCTTCAATATACAATCTGGAATTGGATTGTGATGATCACCTTCTATTCGGCAGCCTAAATTCTGTTTAAAATTTTCCGAGAATCCAGTAAGAAAACCTTGTAAAAGCAAAGCAAGCAACCTGCGAAAAGGCATCGCACGTTGCTTGCTTTTCATTCTGATTTACGTTTCTGCGCAAAAATTTCTCCAACAGAAATACCCAAAGTTATCCAAACACCAATGTTTCCTAAACCTATACCCGAAGCGGATTTCCCGCCTAAAGCGTTCAACAAAAGCATTACGAAGAACAAATAGATTATTGACAGTATCTGACCATTTATATTGTCTGTATTTTTGGAACGGCGGAATCGTTTTGATATTATAGATAAAAGATACAAACTTAAGATGATCCATATATTTAACTTTATGGGAATTAAATTAAATAGGAACGAATCAGGAAAATAGTCATTAACCATCAAAAGTGTTAAAGAAATATAAAAAATGAAATCAATGCATTTCCAAAAATTCATAATAGATTACCTCGAATTTGATGTTATTTTCTCTCAATATGAGTAGAGTAATACGTAACATGAGTCGGGTTATTAAAACTTGAACTTGAATGACGGACTATTGTAGAGAAGTATTGCCAAAAGTCGGTGTTTGGTGTATATGTAGCTCTGGAAATCCATTCTGAGGTATAAGTAGGAGCTATATTCCATCCTAAAACTGAAGAAACTATGTAATTTTTAAAAGTTGTGTCTGTATATTTAACAGGTATTTTTGTTCCTACCCAAGCGATAAAAACATCAACTACAAACTGAACACTTTTGTTGGAATTGACTCTGTTCACTGGTCCATATATGATGGATCCTGTGTATGTTCCAGGTTGAACAGGGCCGCGAACTGTGATTTTTGATGTTTTACTTGCTTCAGTTACCTCTTGTTGAATTCTAAGAAAATCGTCTTCCTCTAACGCGATATTAGAAGAAATAACAAGCCCGTCGTATTCGTACTCGTGTACAGTTTCTTCCGGGATAATATTAGCATTTATAATGGTAGTATTCGGACCTCCGGTAATCTCAGTTTTAATGACTTGTGTGTCGTTTTCATCTGCAAATACAGATAAATCTGGAGCGGCAACATTTAGAAGCGTTAGGGTCATTAAGACGCACATAAAGATTTTTCTCATATCTACTTTTCCTATAATATCATATTTTTATATTTAAAACATATATTCCTTACCTTAGAATAATTATCTTCGTCTAGCATAATCTGAAGTTTAAGAAAAAATGCCCCAAAATCGAACAGCATGCAGATGTTTGATAATTATTCTATACAAATTTCTCTAAATTGTTGTGTACTAGAGCAAAAATACGTGTTCACAGTCCGCCTATCACCTCCCAGATAAGGGTTCCGATGCTTTCCAACATTTCACACTCCTCCTACTTCTTATTTGTTTACATATTTAGTGTAAACTAGTTATACTGTTAATAGTAAAAATGTTAATAATACGGAACAAAAAGGTGGGGTGTTGATGCAAATCGGAGAAGTACTAGGTGACATTCGGAAGAACAAGAATCTGAAATCGAAAGAAGTTTACAAAGGTATACTGAGCAGGCCTGCCATATCGCGATTTGAAAAAGGTCACAGCGATACGACTGCCGAGAAATTTCTTCAGATTCTTGAGAATTTAAATCTGTCTTTGGAGGAATTCCATTTCCTGTATGATGGAAACAAAGCGAATACGGATGCTATGATGATCAGCGCTTATTCTGAAGCCTACTACGCAAAGGATATACCAAGGTTGGCGGCTTTAGAGGAAGCGTCCCGAAATCATTTTGATGAAACTTCCCAAATCAAATATTTGCACCATGCGAGCATTATCCATCTGCTGAGGTGTAACCTCAGCGAGCTGCCATTCCCGCATAAAGAGTTGGCGGTCATAAAAGACTACCTTTTCGATTGCGAGACATGGCATTATTATGAATTGGTTTTGTTCACCAATGCCTTGGATTTCTTTCCGGAGGACGCAGTGGATGCTGTGTACGCTAGAGCCAAGGAGAAGATGATAGAGTTCAATCAGATGAAACGGTATAAAAACGAACTGTTCTCCCTCATTTCAAATATACTGGTGTTGCAGCTGGAGAAAAATAATCTGGAGAAGAGCTTGTTCTACTATGATGATTTAGAAAAGACCGTTTCTGTATCGGACAACAGGATGTACGAACATGTCATGTTGCTGTTCTTCAAGGAATTGATTGGTATCATGCAGCAGCAGGAAGATGCCCAAAAGCTGACGGACATCATCCGGACATTCAAGCTTCTGGATATGGAGCGCGTGGCTAACCAGTGTGAGGGCTTGCTGGAAACTGTAAGAAATAATAATGCGTGATCTGCATGTGCCCCTCAATCGGAGCATATACAAATCACGCATTATTCCATTCATTCATAACGTCCAAGCAACCACAGGAAATTTGTGCACTTCAGCTAAATCTATCCGATTTTTCTTATGAACTAAATGCCAAAATGTTGGATACTTATCCAGATTCATCTATTAGTATCTTGTGTATCCACACGAAATGTGCGAAGATACACTCGTTATGTCATAATGGAAGAGAAGTCAGAAACGAAAGGACGTTTTGAATGAAAATCGTGATTGCCGGTGGCGGGAAGGTTGGTTCCGTGCTCTGTGCAGAATTGGCTACACAAGAAAATGATATTATTTTGATCGAAAAAATGGAAATGCGTTTGGATAAGCTGATCAGCACGTATGATATCTCAGGCATAGTCGGAAATGGTGCCAGCTATGATATCCAACAGGAAGCAGGTGTCGCTGACTGCGACATTTTTATTGCAGTGACAGCACAAGATGAAGTGAATATCATGGCCAGTATCCTGGCGAAAAAACTCGGGGCAAAATATACGATTGCACGCGTACGCAACCCGGAATATTCTGGGCATTTTGACTATGTCCGTGAAAGCTTGGGCATCAATCTGATGATCAATCCCGAATTGGAGTCGGCGCGGAGCATTGCGCGTATCATCAAGTTCCCAACAGTTCTGAGCATCCAATCTTTTGCGGATAACCGCGTTGAGTTGATCGAAATCGAAATTGGTTCGACTGTTTCCCTTGCAGACTTATCGCTAGCCGATTTCAGGAAAAAATTCGGTGACGTACTTGTCTGTGCTATCCGCCGGAAGAATGAAACACTGATTCCCTCTGGTCAGGACAGGTTACTTGTTGGGGACCATGCCTATATCATAGGAAACAGGGCAACAATCCGTAAATTTTATAGAACGGTCTGTCCCCAAAAAACAAAAATAAACTCCGCTCTCGTGATCGGTGGAGGAAGGCTGACCTATTACTTGCTTGATTTCCTGAAAGAATACCGGATGGATATCAAAGTCATCGAACAGAGCCGCCAGACCGCTGAGGAGCTGAGCGCAGCCTATCCAAATGTTGAAGTAATACTGGGTGACGGGACGGACCAAGATGTTCTTCAACAAGAAGGTATCGAAACGTACAACGCCTTCATTTCTTTGATTGGGGTAGATGAAGAAAATATTATCGCTTCATTATATGCTATCCAACAAAATGTGGAAAAAGTGATCACCAAAGTGAATCGGGAATTATTGCTGAAAATATTTGATTCACTAGGAATGGAAACGATCATTACGCCAAAACGTGTGATTGCCAATACGATTTTACGCTTTGTTCGTAGTCTGGGAAATTCCTCGGTGTCCGATGTCGAAGCTTTGTATCGTCTGGCGGACAATGAAGCGGAAGCGATCCAGTTCAAAGTGAAAGAAACGAGCCGGATCATCCATATCCCGTTAGTAAAATTGAATACAAAACCCAATCTGCTGATCGCATATATTATCCGCAATAAAAAACTGATCATCCCCTCCGGACAAGATGTCATTAAGCCGAATGATCGCGTTATCGTTGTCACGAAAGAAAAAAATTATGATGATATCGACGACATCGTTTATTAGGAAGGGGAATGCGGAATGAATGTATCGATCGTTCGTTATGTTGTGGCACGTCTGTTGCAGATTGAAGCCGCATTGATGATTTTCCCTCTTGCGGTGAGCTTGCTTTATCGGGAATCTTGGAACTATCTTTTCAGTTTTTTGTCCGTGATGATTTTTTTGGCGGTGCTCGGGCAACTATTAAGCTTGAAAAAGCCTGAGAATAAACGGATGACTGCCCGGGAAGGCTTCGTCATCGTCGCGATTTCCTGGATTTTGTTTTCCTTTTTCGGCAGTCTGCCTTTTGTCATTAATTCGGATATCCCTTCTTTTGTGGATGCATTTTTCGAGACGAGCAGCGGATTCACAACAACAGGTGCGAGTATTTTGGATGATGTGGAATCCTTATCCCATTCCAGCTTATTCTGGCGAAGTTTTACCCACTTGGTCGGAGGAATGGGGATTTTGGTTTTTGCCTTGGCGGTCTTGCCGCAAATCGATTCCCAATCCGTTAATATCATGAAAGCCGAAACACCCGGTCCTACTTTCGGCAAACTTGTGTCGAAATTGTCTTCTTCGGCTCGGATTTTGTATCTGATTTACCTTTCCATGACAGCCATCGTCACTATCCTGCTCTGGATTGGCGGGATGGATCTGTTTGATTCTCTGCTTCATGCTTTTGGTGTAGCTGGTACGGGAGGTTTCGGCATCAAAAATGGCAGTATCACGCCTTATGAGAATGCCTACGTTGAGTGGGTAATCAGTATAGGTATGCTTGCCTTCGGGATAAACTTCAATATGATTTATTTATTGCTGATAGGAAATATCAAGCAAGTATTCAAGAGTGAAGAGTTGAAGTGGTATTTCTTGATTGTGCTGGGTGCTGTGGGGCTGATTTGTATCAATCTGATAGGGGACTATGATTCAATTTCGAAATTGATCAGGGATGTTTTTTTCACGGTATCTTCTGTCATTACGACAACCGGATTTACGACAGCAGACTTTGGTTCCTGGCCGTTATTTTCCCAGATGGTGATTTTGTTGCTGATGTTTTTTGGGGCATGTGCGGGTTCTACGGCTGGAGGATTGAAGATTTCGCGTGTCGTTGTCTATGTTAAGATTCTGGTTGCGGAAATCAAACGTGTCGCGCAGCCGAATCGGATCGTGGTTGTTCAATATGATCAAAAGCCTTTGGGGACAAATACGAAGCACGGTGTAGCTAATTATCTGATCATCTACTCGGTAGTCTTTGCAGCAGTGTTTATGCTCATCAGTCTGGATGCGCCGGACTTTTTGTCGGCTTTCAGTGCAGTAGCGGCAACGTTCAATAATATCGGTCCTGCTTTGGGAGCAGTCGGACCGGCATACAGCTACAGCAAATTGCATGATTACTCAAAGGTTTTGTTGTCTTTCACGATGCTTGCGGGGCGGTTGGAAATTTTTCCGATTTTGATCCTTTTTGCACCGCGTACATGGAAAAAATAGAAATAAGAGGCGTGGATAGCGCGGCCAACCGTGCTTGATCATGAAAAATTCAAAAAACTGATGCTGACATAAAGTCGACATCAGTTTTTTGCTGTAAGGTGTCCCGGTAAGTGCTCAGATAGAGCGGGAACTTCTTGGCGATAATGAAGCTTGGTAAGCTTGATCCACTTTCGCCAACATCTGATAGACCGCTTCATAACTTTCGCACACATCATCCGGAACTGTGTAGTTATTCGAAACCGCGCGCAATTGGATGAACTCCTCGTTCAGGTCTGGTTTTTTTGTGTCGGCTGTTAGGGTCTTTTCGAGGATCGCGTTGAATAGCTGGTGAACATCATGGAATTCCGGGTGATTTTTTCCATGTACACGGGCTACAATCGGCACGTATTGTTCCAATGTTGGAAAGAGAGCTTCCTTCACTTCTGTAAATGTGGGTTGATTGGACATCTGAGATCCTTCTTTCTGAGTTCTGATGCTTTCATTATAATGCTGATCCGCCAAAAGATACTTGATCTGTGTCAAGAAAAAGAAAATCGATACGACGCTCTTTCGAAATTGGCTGGAATATCCTGGATAGCCAATTGATACCGCCTTCATATCATTTGGCGGTATAATGAAGTCAAAGGGTGAAGAAGTGGACTACAAGACGTTTGTTGCCATGGTGGAAGAAGGCAGTGTAGAGACAGTGTTGGTAGAGGAAAACCGGATAGAATTCACAGCGCTGGACGATGAAGGGGCAGAGAGCACCTTCATTACCGGCAGAATGGAGGATCCTCAACTCACGGACCGGCTGCTGCTGACTGATGTAAAGTTTGAGAAAGAGATTATCGAGGAGAGTTCTCCGCTTGTTGATTTTTTCCTGATTTGGATTCTGCCCATGGTGTTGTTGTATGCGTTCTGGAACTTTATGATGCGCAGGCTGCAGGGAAGAGTCGGAGGGCTCGGCGGCAGCGAAATGAAATTCGGCAAAAGCAATGTCATGGTTTATGCTGCATCTGAAACAGGAAAAACATTTGCGGACGTAGCAGGCCAGGACGAAGCGAAAGAAGCACTTTGGGAAGTGATCGATTTTCTGCACAATCCCCAAAAATACCGGGAAATCGGGGCGAAGATGCCGAAAGGGATTCTGCTTGTCGGACCTCCGGGAACCGGCAAAACGCTGCTTGCGAAAGCTGTCGCGGGAGAAGCCAAAGTTCCGTTCTTTTCGATATCGGGGTCAGAATTTATGGAGATATTTGTCGGTGTCGGAGCAGCCAGGGTGCGGGATCTGTTCAATCAAGCCCAGGCAAAAGCCCCCTGCATCGTCTTCGTTGATGAAATCGATACGATCGGCAAGAGCCGTAACCTGTCTGGAATCACCGGAAATGATGAGCGGGACCAAACGCTCAACCAATTGTTGAATGAAATGGACGGTTTTTCCTCGGAAAAAGGCGTGGTGATCCTGGCGGCAACGAACAAACCTGAAGTTCTTGACAAAGCGCTGTTGAGGCCAGGGCGTTTTGACAGGCGCATTCCACTCGAACTGCCGGATATTGCCGGCAGAGAGGCGATTCTGAGGGTGCATGCAAAAACAGTCAAAATGACGGAGGATGTTGATTTGAAAGGAATCGCAAAGTATACACCCGGCAGCTCCGGCGCCGATCTTGCCAATCTGATAAATGAAGGCGCTCTCCATGCCATAAAAGAAGAGCGCAGCAAGATCAATCAATCCGATTTGGAGTATGCGTTGGAAATCATATTGGCCGGATACCAGCGGAAAAATGCGATCCTCTCGAAAGAAGACAAATTGGCGATAGCGTACCATGAAATCGGCCATGCGATCGTTGCCGCAAAACAGACCGATTCCGCACCAGTCAATAAAATCAGCATCATCCCAAGGACATCCGGGGTCCTCGGCTATACGATGCAGTCGGAAGAGACAGACCAGATTCTTATGAGCCGGGAAAAGTTCCTGAACAAGATCGTCACCTACATGGGCGGACGATCTGCCGAGGAAGTCATTTTAAATACAATCACGTCCGGGGCGGAAAATGACATAGAGGCTGCAACGGCTATTGCACGGGCCATGGTCACGCGCTACGGTATGAGTGAAAAATTCGATATGATGGCCTTGGAAACGATCAATAATCCTTATCTGGGAACGGATGTAACCTCGCTCGTGTCGAATGAAACCTCCGCGAAAATTGATGATGAGGTTTTGCGCATCATCACATTCGCCCATGAAAAAGCCAAGGAAATCATCCGGGGAAATTTACCGAAAATGCATGAACTTGCAAAATACCTGCTCGAAAAAGAAACCATGACCGGCGAGGAATTCATGGAAATGCTAGAGGAAAAAGATGATGGAGGCTAATGAATCGAGTTTTTACATTTTTTTGCGATTTGTGGCATAATAAACATCATAAGTATGGAAAATAGATTCAGGAAGTTTCAGAAAGGGGTCAGTATGAAAAATACGAAAATATTTGGAATGTCGTTTGCCAGCGTTTATCCGTTGTATATCAAGAAAGCCGAGAAAAAGGGCCGCACGAAAGAAGAAGTCGATGAAATCATTTTCTGGCTGACCGGATATGATGAGGCAGCGCTGCAGCAACAACTGGATAATAAAGTTGATTTCGAGACATTTTTTGCACAGGCGCCGCAGCTGAATCCCAACGTTTCGCTTATCACAGGAGTCATCTGCGGTTACCGCGTTGAAGAGATCGAAGACAAACTTATGCAAAAGATCCGTTATCTGGATAAGTTGATCGACGAATTGGCAAAAGGCAAGGCCATGGAGAAAATACTAAGAAAATAGGCTATACGTGCAAGCAAACCATAAAATAAACAGGCTAATGGAGGAAACAGGATGGAATTCAAAAATGTTACAGTGATCAAGGAAGCGAATGTGTATTTTGATGGGAAAGTGACCAGCAGAACGGTTCTGTTCGAAAGCGGAGAGAAAAAGACACTTGGATTCATGTTGGCAGGCGAGTACGAATTCAACACTGATGCAGAGGAAATCATGGAAGTCCTGGGTGGCGATATGTCGGTTATGTTGCCGGGTGAAGCGGAATACACGCTTTACAGCAAAGGCCAAAGCTATGTTGTTCCGGCAAACTCATCCTTCAAGATGATTGTCGAGAAATATGTGGACTATTGCTGTTCATACAAAAATGACTAAATCTGAAACACCACGTATACAGTAACCGTCTGGCAATACAGCCAAACCAACTGATTTTAAAAAAATAAAAGAATATATGATGAAAATCCGCAATCATTTGTTTGATTGCGGATTTTAAAATATATACTCGATTATCTGATCGACTTTAGCGATATCCTGAACAGGCAATCTATCAGCAAATTCTATTTTTCTGGCGTGAAAATCCAAAGATTTGAGTTGGGAAATGACGATTTGACCTGTGACAACCATTTCTTTCGGCAACGTATATCGAGTAGGAATGTTTTTTATTGTCGAAGTGATGGGGCAAATAACCGCAAACAAGGTGGAACGATTAAATTCGTATCTTGAGACAACCAGTCCCGGCCGACGTTTCTTGATTTCATTTCCTGAAGATGGGTCAAAATTTACCCAGACGATATCGCCTTTCTTGGGGATGTACCTATCGGAAGCGTTCATCAGAATAGTTCTCTCCCTTCAGGAGATAAATTATTCCACTCATCTTTTTCGTAAAAAGCTCCAGCTTCGGACAAAACAAAGGGATCATCAATTTTTGGAACCAATGTGATTGTCCCATCTGGTGAATAGATTACGACATATTCTTTATTGGGTTCTAATTTTTCGCCATTGTGAAGCGGCAGGGTGACAACTACGGAACTTCCTTGCAGTCTGGACTTTGTAATTAGCATGTTTCTCACCTCTTATGAATAATTATACTCGACAACACTCAGTCACGCAAAGTGCACTATCGGCACATGCTAAAAAAGTAAATTTAGGAATATAATCGATTTATGGAGTCGATGACCCTAGGGAAGTCAGCCGACAGAACAATGGAATTCAGGAGGGATACGGTGATGGATATGACGAATTATGCCATCATGACCATCATCGAACTCGAGAATAAAACATAATGTTGCGTACAATAGTATCCAGTGCCTCAAAAAAGATAGACGATACCAGAGCATCCAAGCTCTGGTATCGTCTATCTTTTTAAATCGTGATGCTGTTGATGAAACGTGCAATCCTTGGGTCGGTTGTGCTTGCGAAGAAGTCCTTGGTCGGGCCGTCGAAGCCGACTTTGCCGTCTTCCAGGAAGAGCATGCGGTCCGCTGCTTCCCGGGCGAAGTCAAGGTTGTGCGTCACGATGATCATGGACAGCTTCTCGGAGGCGAGTTCCTTCAAAACACGCAGCACTTCTGCCTCCAACTCGGGATCAAGGGCGGATGTGGGTTCATCGAACAGGACGAAATCCGGTTCCATTGCCAATGCGCGCGCGATGGCAACGCGTTGCTGTTGACCGCCCGACAATTGGTCCGGGTAATGATCCAGTTTGTCGGCCAATCCCACTTTGTCCAGCAGGTTTTTGGCTCTGGCCGTCGCTTCCGTTTTCGAAAGTTTCAGAACCGTGATCGGGCCTTCGATGACATTTTCCAATACCGACAGATGCGGGAAGAGGTTGAAGCTCTGGAACACCATCGCCGTTTCTTTGCGGATTGCCATCATTGTTTCTTTCGAAATTTTGGAGCTGAAATCGACCTCGAGAGTGCCGTTCTTCAGGATGCCGCTTTCTGGCACTTCCAACAGGTTCAAGGTGCGGAGCAAGGTGGACTTGCCCGAACCGGATGGACCGACGATGACGGTCGTTTCACCAGTTTTGAACGTCAACGAGATGTCCTTGAGGGCATGGAAGTCACCGTAGGATTTTTGGATATTTTTGATTTCGATCATGTCGTCACGCCTTTTTCAGATATTTGGAAGTTCTGATTTCCAATTTGCCTTGGATCCAGGTCAACACGGTACTGATAAGTAGATAGATCACAGCCACTTCCATATACAGAATCAGCGGTTCATAGGTAACGGAAGCGAACTGCTGCCCGACCATCGTCATTTCGATGATCGTGATGCTGGATGCGAGCGAGGTCGATTTCACCAAAGAGATGAAGTCATTCATGACAGCCGGCAAGGCAATCCGGATGGTCTGCGGGAAGATGATCCTTTTCAGGACCTGTCCGTGCGTCATGCCCAAGGAGTCGGCCGCTTCCCATTGCCCTCTCGGGATGGACAGGATCGCGCCGCGGATGGATTCGGCCGAATAGGCGCCGCTGTTTAAGGCAAAAGTCAGGATGGCAGCCGTCCACGCATCCAAGGTGATGTTCAGCTTCGGCAAACCGAAGAAGACGATGAACAACTGGATCAAAAGCGGGGTGCCGCGGAATACCCAAACGTAGAACCAAGCCAGCGCCTTTAATATCTTGCTTTTCGAAATCCGCATGACTGCAGTAAGGACCGCCAGTACAAGGGACAAGGCAAAGGAAATCAGCGCCAAGGGGATGGTGACGGTAAATCCTGCTTCCAGAATTGGCCATAGGGCGTTTTCGATTATGGATAATGTATGCTGCAAAATTTACTCACCGTTCCTTTATGTATTTAAAAATTGTGAATGTTAATCATTAAAAAATCAGATAAATCGTACCGATTGCGCATCTTAGAACGCAATCGGTACGATTTTCTGAATGTGGTGCTGAACGAATCCGCCCAACTTTTCTTATTCGTTGGCGCCGACACTGATGTCTTCACCCAGGTATTTTTCGAAGATGGCTTTGAATGTGCCGTCTTCTGTGCGTGCTGCAATGATTTCGTTCAGTTTAGCCTGGAAATCTGCGTTTTCCTTTTGCAAGATGATGCCGACCTTATCGTTGGTTGGCAATTTTTCGTCGATCAGGCGCAAAGTGGATTCCGGATGTTCCTCAAAATAAGTCAAGAACGTGATGTAATCGTTGATCGTACCGTCCGCGCGACCGGAAGTGATCAATTCGACTGCTTGGTTGAAGCCATCGACAGGGACGATTTCAGCGCCTAGGTCAGTAGCGTTCTTTGCGTAATTGCTTGTGGTGGATTGGGCAGATTTTTTGCCGCTGTAGTCTGCCAAAGTTTGGATATCGGAGTCTGCACTGACCGCCAATTGGCCATAGGACTCGAAATAAGCATCGGTGAAATCATAAACCGCTTGTCGTTCTTCGGTCACGCCGACGTTGTTGATGACGATGTCGTATTTATTGACGTCCAATCCGGCAATCAGGGAATCCCATTTCGTTTCGACGAAGACAGCTTCCACGCCCAAATCTTCCGCAATGACTTCTGCGATTTCCACTTCGAAACCGACTAAGTCTCCGGTTTCTGTATCATGATAGCTGAACGGAGGGTAAGTGCCTTCCACACCGATGCGCAATTGTTTGTTTTCTTCGATCGTCTTTAAGACGTTTCCTGCTGCAACGGTGCTTGTTGCTGTAGAGGCACTGTCCGAACTCGAGTCAGTTGTTGTTGCGCCGCAAGCCGCCAATGCCAAGCCGGCTGTACCCACGAATAAGATTTTTGATAATAGTTTCTTCATTATATTCACTCCTGTTGTTTTTTTTGAATAGTTGCCGGTCATTCGACCGAAAAAACGCCCCACATGGTTATTGCTGGTGATGGTGGACCGTAAACCGACATTCCTTACTTTTTATCGCTCGAAGGCATGAGGAAATCTTATCACCAGCGTATGTAAGAAGCAAATAGTTAAAAACGAACAGTATTGATAGGTAAAACCGATCACCTAAGTATTATGCATCATGAAAATCATGCCGCGATTAAGATGCTTATCGGCCCCCACGAGAATCGTGTATAATATAAGAAAAAACAAGAGATTCGCTGATCAAGAGAGCGAAATGGAACCAGGGGGAATTTGTATGGGAGATGGATTGAAAAGGTTGATCCAAGCGGCGCAACAACTGGAGGAAGTGGATCTTATCATTCAAAATGGAACCGTAGTGGATGTGTTTTCGCTTGAGACCTTTGAGGCTGACGTCGCGATCCGGGATGGTCGTATCGTCGGCATCGGTACCTACCCGAACGGAAAGCAAGTGGTGGATGCTACAGGCAAGTTCATTCTGCCGGGTTTTATCGATGGGCATATTCATATTGAATCGACGATGGTGACACCGTCGCAATTTTCACGGGCGCTCATCAAACACGGTATTACGACCGTTGTGACCGATCCTCATGAAATTGCGAACGTCGCAGGGACAATCGGAATCGACTTTATGCTCGAGGACGCCGCCAATGCCGACATGGATATTCTGATGAAGCTGCCTTCGTGTGTGCCGGCAACGCCCTTCGAGCAGAACGGCGCGACGCTGACTGCGGATGATCTCCGCCCTTATTTGACCCATCCGACCGTCATTGGCCTGGCGGAAGTGATGGATTATCCAGCTGTCTTGGATGCAGACCCGGACATGCTGGAAAAAATCCGCATGACGACAGAAGCTGGGATGATGGTCGATGGACATGCGGCCGGTTTGACTGATACTGCGCTGAATGTGTACAGCACAGCCGGAATCCGCAATGACCACGAGGCGGTGACGGCGGAAGAAGCAATGGCACGCGTACGCCGTGGCATACACGTATTGGTGCGCGAAGGTTCAGCCGCGAAAGATTTGCTGGCGTTGTTGCCGGCCATCAACGAAAAGAACAGCCGTCGTTTTTCATTCTGTACGGATGATAAGCATCTTGACGAGTTAGCCGAAGAGGGAACCATCAATTATGCCGCTCAGCTTGCGATCCAACAAGGCTTAGATCCGCTGATCGCGATCCAGATGGCTACGCTCAACAATGCGGTGTGTCACGGTATCCAGGACAAAGGCGCCATCGCACCAGGTTATGTTGCGGACATCTTGATTACGGACAGTTTAGAGAGGCTGAGCCCGGAAACGATCATCAAAGACGGGCGCGTGCTGAATTTGGATGAGCTGAGAAATGTCCATGCTGTTGTCCCGCAAGCTGTACGATCATCGCTTCATTTAAAGAAAGTAACAAAAGTCGACTTGCAGATTCCACTCTTGGAAGGCCAAAAAGCTTGGGTTATCGGCATTGTGCCGGGAAGCATCATTACACAGAAAAACGCAAGGGATGTGCAGACGGAAGACGGATTTTTTGTTGCGGATCCGCAAAATGATCAACTGAAGATGGTTGTGTGCGAGCGTCATCACCAAACCGGCAGCATCGGTGCTGGCATCGTCAGTGGTCTAGGTATGAAACGGGGCGCAATCGCTTCGACAGTGGCCCATGATTCGCATAATCTGGTCGTGGCCGGAACCAACGATGAAGACATGCTGCTGGCGATCGAGGAAGCGGAACGGATGCAAGGCGGACTCGTCATCGTGGATGGCGGCAAAGTATTGGCTTCAGTCCCGCTGCGGGTCGGAGGTATTATGTCGGAAAAACCGTATGAAGAAGTGATCAAGGAATTGCATCAGTTGCACGGGCAGTTGGCTACGCTGGCGGAGGAAGGACAGAACATTTTCATGATTCTTTCGTTTCTGTGTCTCCCGGTCATTCCGCGGCTGAAATTGACGGATAAAGGATTGTTTGATGTGGATTCCTTCCAGCATATCGAAGTGGGGATTCCGATGTAAGGTCACTTACTTCAGTGCGGTCCGGAAAGGCGGTGGTCCTTTATGGCGATTTCATTTGGTGCATTCATTCAGTTGCTGCTGACGAGCCCGGCTATTGCGGTGACGGTGATCTTGACGTTGGGCGTGGTTTTGGTGAACGGGTGGACGGATGCGCCGAACGCCATCGCCACCTGCGTTTCGACACGAAGTATGACCCCGCGCAATGCCATCTTGATGGCGGCAGTGTTCAATTTTTTTGGTGTCTTTGCGATGACCGCAGTCAATGCGAAAGTTGCCCAGACGATGGCAAAGATGGTTGATTTTGGCGGAAATACGGAAGATGCGGTCGTGGCGCTGTGTGCGGCGCTCTTTGCGATTGTGGTATGGGCCACTGCCGCTTGGTATTTTGGCATTCCGACAAGTGAAAGCCATGCCTTGATTGCTGGGGTGTCTGGGGCTGCGATTGCGTTGCAAGGCGGTATCGATGGAATCAATGGTGCGGAATGGATTAAGGTTCTGTATGGATTGCTGCTTTCCACCGTTCTTGGGTTGTCTCTGGGCTTTCTGGTCGTGAAGCTTGTCGGCGCGCTGTTCAAAGACATCGAGCGGCAAAGCACGACCATATTCTTCCGCAACAGCCAGATCGCCGGTGCGGCGGCGATGGCCTTCATGCATGGGGCCCAGGACGGCCAGAAGTTCATCGGGATTTTCCTGTTGGGCATCGCTTTGTCGCAAGGGAATGCCGCGACTGATTTCATGATTCCTGTCTGGCTGATGCTGTTGTGTTCCACCGTCATGGCCTTGGGAACGGCAATTGGTGGCGGGAAAATCATCAAGACGGTAGGAGTCAATATGGTGAAGCTGGAGACCTATCAAGGATTCAGCGCTGATTTTGCCGGGGCCTTGAGCCTCTTGACGGCTTCCCTGTTTGGGCTGCCGGTGAGCACGACCCACACGAAGACGACGGCCATCATGGGAGTGGGCGCAGGCAGGCATCTGTCGAGCGTAAACTGGTTGACGGTCAAGGAAATGGTTTATACGTGGGTGTTGACCTTTCCAGGCTGCGGCCTTGTCGGTTATCTGATGGCAAAGCTGTTCATTCAGATATTCTAGGGGGAGCCGATTATGTTCAAAAAGAAGATGGAAAAGTTGGATTATTTCGATGAATTCATCAATCTTGCCGAATGGGGCGTCCAATCGGCGGAATACCTGAAGCAAGTTTTAGTGGAGTATCCGGTCGTTGGCCTCAGCCAAAAGCTGGATGAGATGCATGAAATCGAACACAATGCCGATCTCGCGAAATACAGGCTGATGCTCTATATGTACAACGACTTGTTGCCGCCTTTCGACAGGCCCGATGTGATCGCGCTGGTCACCAGTCTGGACCATGCCATCGACATGATCGAGGATGTTATGATCCATATTGAGATCTATCAACCGCAGAACATCACCCCGGAAATCAACCAGTTTTTGGATCTGATC
Organism: Trichococcus sp. ES5; assembly: GCF_900067165.1. Lineage (NCBI taxonomy): Bacteria > Bacillati > Bacillota > Bacilli > Lactobacillales > Carnobacteriaceae > Trichococcus > Trichococcus sp. ES5. Next base: position 33,083 of record NZ_FJND01000019.1, on the reverse strand, counting down.
GAAAAATCAGCAGTGGAATTGCTTACGGCTGTGCAGCTAATGAAAATCTACAAGAAATCGCGAAAAGAGATTCATGAAGTCATCGACCGGATCAATGCCTGTGAGAAGGAAGGCGATCTGCTCTACATACAATCGATGCGCGAACTATATCAAAGCGATGTGGATGCGGTCAGCATCGTCATCCTGAGCAAAATCTATCAGTCGCTGGAAGATTGCTGTGATGCGTTCAAGGACGTGACCAAGTTTGTCGAGGAGATTGCTTTGAAATACTCATAGCCCGGTAGATGTAAAATAAAAAAAATCCCTGCAAGGCAGAAAATTTCTGACTTGTGGGGATTCTTCGCAACAATACATCATCCAAAAATGTTCATCAATCATGATTCGTTGCCTGATGAACGAAATCATTTAGAATAGCATGGAGTCATTTATTCAGCGAGACAACTAAGCGTTTCACCCTTGTCTCTGGCATGCATGCTTACGCCGTTCATCTGACGGTCGTCTTGCGCGTGATGACGGAGATGAGTGGCGTGGCTACGAACATACTGACCGTGATTTTCATATGTCACAGTATCCATCATCGCTGCTTCTACGGGAGATGCAACAGCAAAAGTGGTCAAGGCAGTAAAAGAAATCAGGCCAATCATCAAATATTTTTTCTTCATGGGTAAGTTCTTCCTTCCTATTTTTAAACTGGCTAAAGTTTATGAGACTGTTTCCGTGTTGTTGATCGAACAAAAGGAATGATCAACAACGCGGGATCGCTTGATCCTTCTTGAGTATACTAAGGAAGTATGTAGAACAGATGTAGATGAAGAAAATAAATGAATGGACAATTAGTTGAATTTTGCGCAAAGTTATGACATAATATGTTCGAAAACTAAATAACTTCTTTATCAAGAGAGATTGAGGGACTGGCCCGATGAAATCTCAGCAACCGACCATCGCATGAACGCGGCGGCACGGTGCTAAATCCTGCAGAGCAATCTGAGAGATAAGAAGAGCAAAGCGACATTCCCGACTCTTCTTGTTTAAAGAAGGGTTTTTTGTTTTCAAAAAAAACAATCTGGAGGGAAAGACGATGACAATGACAAAAGAACAATTCGAACATTGCGAAAGAATGGAAGCTGCAGGCGGCCCAAAAAGCCAAGCCGAGGCTATGCTCTATCATCAGTACAAACAGCAAAAGGCTGCCATTGCAGAAGCGCTTAAGATGGGTAAGGAGAACTATCAAACGGAACTGCTGGCCAAAGTAGTGGAAGTACATCGGCTTGAGGAAGAAATCGCCAAGTTGCAGCAGCACCTTTACCTGGAGCGGGTACAAGTGGATAAGATGATGGAACTGATGGACCAGTTTTAACGAAGCAATTGGGAGGAGGAATGGATTTGGAACTGAAGATGAAACGCATCTACGAAGCCCCCGCGGAAGCTGATGGCTTCCGGATCCTGGTTGATCGGCTGTGGCCGCGGGGTGTGAAAAAGGAAGCCGCGCAACTGGATGCATGGCTGAAAGACAGCGCGCCTTCGCCGGATTTGCGCAAATGGTTCGACCACGATCCCGAAAAATTCACCGCCTTCAAAGAACGCTATGAAGAGGAAATGTTGACGAACCCGCCGACAGCTGCTGCTGTAGCGGAGATCCTGAAACAGTTGGAAGCGACCGATGTCACATTGGTCTATGCCGCGCGGGATCCGGAAATCAATCATGTCGTCGTGTTATGGGATTTTGTGGAGAGCCAGTGGAAATAAGCGATCATAGAATGCGAGAGAAGACGCGCTTGGCCAAGGGCGTCTTCTTTCGGTTGGGGGTGCTGCCTCAGTTGGCTTTCGGAGAAGCGTCAGTGTCTGTTCAGTCGACAAAAGTGAGTTGTCTTGAGCTTCAGTAGCAATGGTCGTGTGGAATAGTCGACGCACCCCCATCAGGTCTCGTTCCTGTCCCCGAACTGCTTCCGGTATTTCAAAGGCGGCAGCCCGTAGCTGCGCCGGAATTGCTCCACGAAGTAGCTGGTCTGGTTGTAGCCGACCGCTTCGCTGATTTCACTGATCGAGAGGTCGGTGCCGATGATCAGGTTTTTGGCCAGAAAGAGCCGATGCTTGGCGACGTATTTCATCGGGGATGTCTGAGTGTACTTCTGGAACAGTGCCGTGCAGCGGTTTTTGTTGATTAAGGCATGGTTGGCCAGATCAGCAACGGTGATCGGACTTTGATAATGTGCTTCTACATATGCTAGCAGTCTGTGGAATAAATTTCGATCCTCAAAATCGGCCGTTTTGCCGGACCCACTGGACGACTGCATGATTTCCTCCAGGCAGTCCGAAAGCAGGTTGATGACGGAAAAGTAGGGGATGGATCGGTCGCTTGCCGCCAGGATCCGGTGCAGCCGGGCCGTCATTTCCGGAGACAAAGCCAGCAGCCGATAGCTGAAGGCCTCTTTTTCCAACAGCGGCAGAATGTAGTCCTGAAGCACTTTTGGATGGAAAAAATCCGGCTCGAAATTGATGCAGATGGCGGCTGCATCGCCTGCGATTGTCCGGGATCGGTGCAGTTGCCCGCGGTTGATGAGCAGGAGCGTATCGTCCGATAACGGAAACGTCTCCTCGTTCACCGTGAATGCCAACGTGCCTTCATGGACCCAGACAGCCTGCAGTTCCTTGTGCCAATGCAGCGGAATCGTATCGTGGCGCAGATGCTGAAAATGCTGGCGAAGCAGTGTCAGATTGAAGTCGTTGGAAGGGAAAAGGACGTCCTCTTCCAAGTGATTCCTGAAATGGATCGGCATCGTTTTGCCATCGACTTTGCTTGCAACGATGCGGTTGTTGTCTGTAATGGGATCAGTAAAATCGTTCATCTGGATCGCTCCTTCTTCGTTCGGTTCTGCAGCTTTTCTGATATTATCATAACAATTTCGATCTTCCTCTAGCAAATCCGGCAATAGAATTTACACGAATCTGATAAAAATAAATAGGCAATTGATAGAACCAGTCAGATCAGCCGACTATAATGAATCCATACAAAAGATAATCACAGAAATGGGAGCGGGCAATATGAGCAACAAATTAAAAGGAATTTTATTGGCGGCGGGTGGAGGCAGCTTGTGGGGGATTTCAGGGATTTTGGCGCAACTGCTTTTCGCTGTTTATACGGTCTCTTCAGAATGGCTGGTGAGCACGCGCCTTTTGATGGCAGGAATCTTGATCCTTTTCTACAGCCGTGCCGTAAAGCGGGAGGATATTTTCGGGATTTTTCGTGAAAGCGGGGATGTCATCCGCCTGCTGTTGTTCGCGGTGTTCGGCATGGTCTCCTGCCAGTATTTGTTTTTCAAGGCAATCGAAGTGAGCAGCGCGTCCTTGGCGGCCATCCTTCAATTCACAGCGCCGATTTTTGTCTATCTATATATGTTGATAAAAAAAGAGAAGCGCTTCAATCCGGCTGAAGGCGGATTGGTTCTGGCGACTTTTGCAGGCGTGCTGCTGATCGTGACCAAAGGGGATTTCAGCCAAATCGCGGTTTCGCCGCTTGGCCTGGCACTCGGCATCGGGTCTGCTATCGGAGTGGCCTTTTACACCCTGCAACCGCGCCTGATTCTGAAAAAATACGGATCCCCCGTGGTCGTTGGTTGGGGTATGTTCATCGGTGGCGTGCTGTTCCAGTTCATCCACCCTTTTTGGGCCCCCGGATTCGCGGTGACAGCGCAAAGCATGCTGCTGACCGGTGCGATCATCCTCTTCGGCACGGCTGTCGCCTTCCTGGCTTATCTGGAAAGCGTGAAATACATCGAAGCCTCCTTGGCGAGCGTCATGACCGCATTGGAGCCGTTGCTGGCGGCGGTACTTTCGGTGCTGGTTTTCGGCACCTCATTCGGGCTTTTTGAATGGTTGGGCATTGCGATTGTTTTGGGATCTGTACTGCTGCTGTCGAATTTCAGCCGGTTCAAAGAAAAAAGCCCTTCCCGGGAATTCGGAAAAGGAATCTTGTAAAAACAAAGCAAGCAGCAGGCGACTCCTTAGCGCCGGCTGCTTGCTTTAAATTACTTTGGCTATTTTTGTTCCAATACCACGCGGTAATAATCATCATCGCCTTTGAAAACCAATTTGATTTGTAGTTCCCTTTCGGAAAGTTTCGGGTCGACAAAAGTATTCGTTTCGTCGGATACTTTTTCTTTAATGTCGTCGAGGGAATCGTAATAGGCTACAATAAATGGCTCATGCTCCGCATCAAAATCCGCAAGTTGTTCCAAAAAGGCCGTTTCGTTGTCGATCACTTCCGTGCTGATGACTTCTGAACTTTCGCTGACTGATGATTGCGTGACTTCGGTTTCAGGCGTTTCTTCTGCGCCATTCGAACAGGCCATAAGCAACAATACAAGCGGAAGAGCTAAATAGGCTTTCATTTGCAAGTTGATTCCTCCCATTTTTTAATTATTTCAATATTAAGTATAAACCAGTTATGCTTAATGTTGAAATAATGTTAATAATAAGGAACAAAAAGATTTGGGATAAATGAATACTCCCTAGCGGTTATCGCTTGACTTAACCTTAACTTTAAGGAGTATGCTCTTTCTACAAGAGCGAGAATGCTGCTTTTGAATTAAAAGCATAATGGAGGAAAAATAGATGGTACTAGCGAGAGCAAGAGCAGTCGACGGTCCGGACAAACCGTTCCGATTTGCTGAAATCAAGAGACGGGAATTGGATGAACAGGACGTTCTGATCGAAATCAAGTTTGCGGGTATTTGTCATTCGGATATCCATACAGCCCATGGTGAATGGGGACATGTGCACTATCCGCTCGTGCCTGGGCATGAAATCGCGGGATTGGTCACAGCGGTCGGACCCGGTGTGACGAAGTATCAAATCGGGGATCGCGTCGGCGTCGGCTGCATGGTTGATTCCTGCGGAGAATGCGAAAATTGTTTGCGTGGCGAAGAGCAATACTGCCTGAAAGGCAATGTCCCGACCTATGCCGGAGTCGATAAATACGGTGAACCGACACAGGGCGGCTACTCGACGCATATCGTCGTGACCGAAGATTTTGTTGTGCGCATTCCGGACAACATCGGTCTGGACGCCGCAGCGCCGCTGTTGTGCGCCGGCATCACAACCTACTCACCATTGAACCGTTGGCAGGCCGGCCCCGGCAAGAAAGTCGCCGTGATCGGACTGGGCGGATTGGGGCACATGGGCGTCAAAATCGCGCATGCGATGGGGGCTGAAGTCACCGTCCTTTCGCAAACGTTGAGCAAAAAAGAAGACGGACTGAAGTTCGGGGCGCAGCATTATTACGCCACCAAGGATCCGGAAACATTCAAGGAATTGGCCGGCAGCTTTGATTTGATCATCAATACGGTGAGTGCCGTGATCAATCTGGACGCTTACCTGGGCTTGTTGAAACTCGACGGCACGCTGGTGAACGTCGGGGCTCCAGGAGAACCGCTGTCAGTGAATGTGATGTCCTTGATCGGGCATCGCCGTTCCTTTGCAGGTTCCATGATCGGCGGCATCCGCGAAACCCAGGAAATGCTGGACTTCTGCGCCGAACACGGCATCGTTCCGAACATCGAAGTCATTTCAGCCGACCAGATCGACGAGGCCTATGAACGCGTACTGGCTTCCGACGTCAGATACCGTTTCGTGATCGACACCAGCACAATCTGATGAAAAATTAGTTCTCTGATGTTCAATGTTTTTGGGCGCAAGGGTATATGGAAGCTACAGAATAAATAGGGTTGTGCAAACAGGCTAAAAAAGAATGAAAAAGAATGCAAAGTTTATGGCGACTTTGCATTCTTTTGCGTTATACTTTTTGCAAAACCTAATATTTTCAGAGAACTATCATCAGGGGGGACACATTGAATGGAATTCATTTCTATAGTTGAAATAATCGGAACGATCGCCTTTGCGATGTCAGGGGCATTGACCGCGATCGAGAAGGATCTTGATTATTACGGGATCGGGATATTTGCGATCACGACTTCGGTAGGCGGCGGGATCGTCAGGGATCTGCTGATTGATCGCCCTTTGCCGGCATCATTGGAAAACCCGCTCTATGCACTCATCAGCTTGCTTTCCGCCGGCTTTGTCATTCTTTTCTATACGGACATCAACAAATTGGCGAAGAAACTGCAATTTTTTGATGCGATCGGTCTTGGGGCATTTACTGCTATCGGAGCGGAGGTAGCTGTGCGGCTGGGCTTTCAACAGTGGTACGTGGTGGTGACGTTGGCGGTATTGACCGGAACCGGTGGCGGACTTATCAGGGATGTGTTCGCTCGGGAGATTCCTTATATATTCCGCAAAGAGGTGTATGCGATGGCGTCCATCCTTGGGGCCATCCTGTACATTATCGTGTTTCGCTTAGCCGGAAGTCAAATGGCGTTATACAGCTGTTTTTTGGCAACCACTTTGATCAGGCTCTACTGTATGGAGAATGAGGTGCACTTGCTGAAAGTCGGGAAGGTCACACTTGAATAGTCATCCGTTCCAAAGCTGCGTGCATTATTCGATACAATTACCCAAATATTTTTTTTACCTGGAAATAAGCTAATTGAATGTTAAACCGCAATGAAGGGCTTGACAATGCCTAACATTGCGGTTTTTTGTGTTAAATGAATCAAATTCCGCGCGGGGTGAAAGCGCTCCAAAAACGCTTGACACTTCTTTGTTGTGGGGTTATAATTCATTTAGTTAATATTTAGTAAAAATAACAAGTAAAAATTTATCAAAAACAAGAAGGAGCGGATGAAGATGGAATTGACAGGGTTGAAGCAAAAATTTGAGGAATTATTCGACAAAAAGGATTACACAGCATTTTTCGCACCGGGACGGATCAATCTGATCGGCGAGCACACGGATTACAACGGCGGGAATGTCTTTCCTTGCGCCATCACATTGGGGACATACGCTATCGCGGCAAAAAATGATCTCAAGCAAGTCCGTCTCTACTCGGAAAACTTCCCGGAAGCCGGCGTCATCAGCTTCGATTTGGCCGATCTTGATCATAAAAAAGCCGACAGCTGGGCGAACTACCCGAAAGGCATGCTCCGCTATCTGAAGGAAGCCGGTCATGCCATCCCGGAAGGCATGGATATGGTCATCTTCGGAAATATCCCGAACGGCTCGGGTCTGTCTTCATCTGCATCCCTCGAGCTATTGATGGGTGTCGTTCTGGATAACCTGTTCGATTTGAACGTGGATCGTTTGGACCTCATCAAAACCGGCAAACGCGTGGAGAACGAGTTCATCGGCGTGAACAGCGGCATCATGGATCAGTTCGCTGTCGGCATGGGCGAGGAAAACAAAGCAATTTTGCTGGACTGCAATACGCTTGAATATGAAATGGTTCCTGTAGAATTGGGCAATCACGCAATCGTCATCATGAACACGAAAAAACGTCGCGAATTGGTCGACTCCAAGTACAACGAACGCCGCAGCGAATGCGAAGAAGCCTTGGCGAAATTGCAGAAGGTCGTATCGGTAGGCAGCCTAGGCGAACTCGATGAAGAAACGTTCGAAAATGCGAAAGCAGTTCTGGAGAGCGATGTCTTGTACCGCCGTGCGCGCCATGCCGTAACCGAGAACCAACGCACCTTGAAAGCCAAAGCGGCTTTGCAGGCGGGCGAATTGGAGGCATTCGGCCAGTTGATGAACCAGTCGCATATTTCTTTGCGGGACGACTATGAAGTGACCGGCATCGAATTGGACACATTGGTTCAAGCCGCTTGGGATCAACCGGGTGTGCTGGGAGCGCGCATGACCGGAGCTGGATTCGGTGGCTGCGCGATCGCCATCGTCGAAAAAGATGCGATTCCAGCCTTTATCGAAAATGTCGGTAAAACCTATGAAGCAGCGATCGGTTATCCGGCAGAATTCTACATCGCCGAAATCAGCGACGGCGCAAAACGGTTATAAGGAGCGGTTGGTATGACGATAAATGAGACAGCGTACATGATCGATCAAGCTGTTGTCGATTTCGTGGAAACGGGCATCGCAAACGGCGAAACGGAAGCGATGGACAGGATTGCGCAGCGCAATCTGCTGTTGGCCATGATCGGCAAGGAAGATTTGGACACAAAATTGGAGCCATCGCAAATTTTGCCGGAGCGCTTGGATCTGCTGGATCGCTTGGTGGATTGGGCGGTCGCAAACGGTAAAATCGCGGACTACCAATACGCGAGGGAGACGCTGGAGGCGCAGATCATGTCTTTGATCACGCCGATGCCTTCCGTCATCAATAAGCATTTCTGGGCAGTCTATGCAGAAAATCCGGAAGCGGCAACTGACTATTTTTACGAGCTCAGCCAAAACAATGATTACATCAAAACCCGCAGCATCGCCAAAAATATCGCGTTTCAGCACCGTACTGATTACGGGGAGCTGGAGATTACGATAAACTTGTCCAAACCGGAGAAGGATCCCAAGCAGATCGCGTTGGCGAAAAACGTACCCGCATCAGCTTATCCAGCTTGCCAACTCTGCATGGAAAATGAAGGCTACGCCGGGCGCATCGACCATCCGGCCCGCGCCAACCACCGCATTGTCCGCATGCCGTTGAACGATGAAAAGTGGGGGCTGCAGTATTCGCCATATGCGTATTACGAGGAGCACTGCATCTTTTTGGCCGAGGAGCACAAGCCGATGAAATTGGATAAGCATACTTTCGAGAAGCTACTCGGGATTATCAAGCAATTCCCACACTACTTCGTCGGATCGAATGCGGACCTGCCGATCGTCGGTGGATCGATTCTATCGCACGATCATTATCAGGGCGGACGGCACACCTTCGCGATGGCGGAAGCGCCGGTTGAACAGCCATTTGAAATGGATCGATTCGCTTCGGTTCAGGCTGGCATCGTCAAATGGCCGATGTCCGTCATCCGGCTTGCCGGTAAGGACGTGCATGAATTGGCGGAGGCGGCATCCTTTATTCTGGATGCATGGCGGGGCTATTCGGATGAAGCGGCCGGCATCCTGCATGTCACCGAGGGCATTCCGCACAACACGATCACGCCGATCGCGCGCATGAAGGACGGCTTGTTCGAACTGGATCTGGTGCTGCGCAACAACCGGACTTCGCCGGAGTTCCCGGACGGTATTTTCCATCCGCATCCGGACGTGCAGAACATCAAGAAAGAGAATATCGGCCTGATCGAAGTGATGGGGCTGGCGATTTTGCCGCCGCGCTTGAAGGATGAATTGAGCGAAATCGAAAAGTATCTCAATGGAGAAACAGCAGAAATCGCTGCTTACCATCAGGAGTGGGTTGCAGGCTTGGTGGACAAAAAGGCGAGGACCGGTGACGATGCGGCAGAAGTGGTGCAGGATGCGGTAAGCGAAGCCTTTTTGCGGGTGCTGGAGGATGCCGGTGTGTTCAAACGTACCCCCGAAGGCCAGCAAGCGTTTGGCCGTTTCGTCGAACAGTTGCGTTGATTTTTGAAAGGAAAGTGGAGGGGATAAAATGTCAGTATTAGTGACTGGAGGCGCCGGCTACATCGGCAGCCATACCGTAGTGGAATTATTGAAAGCAGGTCAGGAAGTCGTTATCGTCGACAACTATTCGAACAGCAAACCGGAAGTGTTGAACCGGATCGCAACGATCACCGGCAAAGCACCGACTTTCTATGAAGTGGATGTGTTGGACCGCGAAGCCTTGGACGCCGTTTTCGCAAAAGAGGAAATCGACTCGGTCATCCATTTCGCGGGCTACAAAGCAGTCGGAGAATCCGTGGCGAAACCGATCGAATATTACCACAACAACATCACGAGCTCTTTGGTATTGTGCGATGTGATGCGCAGCCACGGCGTGAAGAAGATCGTCTTCAGTTCTTCGGCGACGGTCTACGGCATGAACAACGTGTCACCGCTGACGGAAGACCTGCCGACAAGCGCAACGAACCCTTACGGCTACACAAAAGTGATGATCGAACAGATCCTGCAGGACGTGGCATTCGCCGATTCCGAGTGGAGCATCGCCTTGCTGCGTTATTTCAACCCGATCGGCGCGCATGAATCCGGCCTGATCGGCGAAGACCCGACCGGCATCCCGAACAACCTGATGCCATACATCACGCAAGTGGCGGTCGGAAAATTGCCGCGCTTGAGCGTATTCGGTGATGATTACGATACACCGGATGGCACAGGCGTCCGCGACTATATCCATGTCGTCGACTTGGCTTTAGGCCACATCAAGGCTTTGGACAAAATCAAGGAAACGGAAGGCGTTGGCATCTACAACCTAGGAACAGGTACCGGCTACAGCGTGCTGGACTTGGTGCATAACTTCCAGGATGCCAATGGTGTCGAGATCCCTTACGTAATTGTCGACAGACGCCCTGGAGACGTAGCGACCTGTTATGCGGACGCTACCAAAGCCAAGGAAGAACTGGGTTGGACCGCCCAGAAGACATTGGCGGACATGTGCCGCGATTCCTGGAATTGGCAAAAGAATAATCCGAACGGCTACGAATGAAAAAAGCTTATACAGACTCGTTGATTCTGTATGAGAATTGAATATATGCTCAAAAATAGCCCGCCAAAAGTACTTTGGCGGGCTATTTCAGTCCAAACAACAGTCATAAAACCCGCCGAAACCACTTTGGCGGGGGAAAACGTCCGCGGACAACTCGAGATTCACCGCCAAATCCATTTTGACGGAGAATCTCGCCACGAACTTCGAACCCCAGAGACAAACAGATAACAATACCATTAAACAACAAAAGAAACGGAGCAGTCTCATTTCGAGACAGCTCCGTTTTTTCGCACTTCCGATGGCAGACAGTGGAATCTGTTTTTGTAACACGTATAGAAATAAGTCTTGTTCGAAAAGCCGACTTCGGTCAGGATCGTCTGGATCGGGATTTCGGTGGATTCGATGAGCAGGTTGGCTTTCAGCAGCCGCTTTTCGTTCAGCAGTTCCGTGAACGTCTGGCCGCTGCGCTTCTTGATCATGTTGCTCAAGTAGTTTTTGTTGAAGTTCAGCCGTTTGGATGCCGCGTCCAAGGTCAGGGTCGTGAATTCGGCATCGATCAGCTGGAGGACCTCGTAAAAGGGGTCTTTTTTGCTGAACGTTTCGCTGTACTCGTGCGGCAGCGAACGTGCCAATTCGTAAAGCAGGATCGGCAGATAACTGCTGATGATCTTTCCGGAAAAGACCTTCGGGAAGAAATATTCATCGGCCATATTGTTGATGATTTGCTTGATGTGTTCGTTTTGTTCATTGCGGAACAGGATGAAGTTGGCTGCATTCGTATCCAGTGGGTCATTCGTCAGCAAAATTTTGTAGAGGATGCTGTCGTGGTGGTTCATGTTCATCAGCCAGTTGATCGAGATGCTTTTGTTGTTGAAGAGGATGTTCAAAAGCAGATCGTCCTTGCCGAGCGCTTCGATGGAATGCGCGCTGCCGGTGTCCATCAGCAGGATGTCGCCTTCCTTCAACAAGTAAGGGACGCCGTTGATGATCTGGCGGCATTCGCCCTTCACGATGTAGTTGAGTTCGAGGAATTGGTGCGAGTGCTCCGGGTAGGCGGCGTAGCGGTTGTGTTTGCTGATGTAGATGTCCTTGTTTTCGAAAAACAGATGTTCCTTGATTTTTGGCGCCCGGGTCGCCTCCCCCTCCAGTTCCGGCAGATCGGGCACAAATTTATGCCGCTTTTTCTGTTCCTTTTCGATGACAGATTCCTGCGATAACAGCGCAATCAGATCCATCCCAACACCTCCTGTATATTTGGTACTCACAACTAATTCAGTGACATTGTAGCATAAATCCAGAAGTTGTTTAATAGTAATGTAAACAATTACAAGGCGGAGGTGTGAAACAAGTAAATGAAGTACTATACGATGATAGATATCGGAGCCTCCAGCGGGCGGATCATGCTGGCGGAAATAGATAATAAACAATTGGCGTTGCAGGAAGTGCACCGTTTCAAAAATGGCTTCAGCCGCATCGACGGATCCGACAGATGGGATATCGAAACCATTTTCGAAGAAATCCTGACTGGGTTATCCAAACTGAAGGCACTCGGCGTGACGGAATGCCATCTCGGGATCGATACATGGGCGGTCGACTACTGCCTGATTGGAACGGACGGCCAATTGCTGCAGCTGCCGATCAGTTACCGGGACGAACGCACGAAAGATACGATGGAAAAAGTGGTGCAAGAGATCGACAAAGAGACAATCTACGCCAAAACGGGCATCCAGTTCCTGAACTTCAATACTTTGTATCAACTGTATGAAGAGGACAAGGACTTGTTGGCCAAGACCGACAAAATTTTGATGGTACCGGATTATCTGGCATACCGCTTGACCGGGGAAATGGTCGGCGAAGTGACGAATGTGTCTTCTTCGCAGATGCTGAATCTCGAAACCGGGGAGTTCGATGCCGACTTGCTTGAACTTGTCGGCATCCCGAGAGAGAAGTTCCCGGAACTGGTTGTGCCAGGAACGAAAATCGGCGATGTGAAGGCTGATCTGACGGAAACTTATGACCTGCCCAAAATCGAAGTGATCGCTGCGGCGACACACGATACAGCATCCGCCATCGTCGGCGTGCCGGCGCTGGCCGGGAAATGGGCCTACCTCAGCAGCGGAACCTGGTCATTGATCGGTGTCGAAAACGACGCACCGATCAATGACCGTCCCGCCTACGAAGCGAACTTCACGAATGAGTGGGGCGCTTACGGCACCTATCGTTTCCTGAAGAACATCACGGGCATGTGGTTCGTGCAGGAAATCGCGCGCAACCTGGATTACCGCCACTCCTACGGCGAAATGGCGCAGATGGCCTATGCAGTCGAACCATTCCTGCAGTATGTCGACCTGAACGATCCGCGCTTCCTCAATCCGGCAAATATGATTGAGGAAATCCAAGCCTATTGCCGCGAAAGGGGCGAAATCGTTCCGGAAACGACCGGCGAATTGGTGATGTGCGTGTACAGCAATCTGGCCTTGGCCTACGCGCATGAACTGAAGAAAGTCGAAGCACTAACGCAGGAAACGATTGACGTGCTGCACATCGTCGGCGGCGGAGCGAATGTTAAATTGCTGAATCAGTTGACTGCCGATGTCACCGGGAAGCTGGTCGTTGCCGGACCTACCGAAGGCACCGCAATCGGAAACCTGCTCGTGCAGATGATTGCGGCTGGAGAATTTGCTGACCTGGCGGAAGCCAGAAAATGGCTGAGAAGTCAGATTCATGTGGAAGAATACCCACCAAACCCGATCGCAGACCGGGAGCACCTAAAAAAATACGAAGAAAAGATTGGAGTATAGACAAATGACTAAACCTATTGAAGAAGCATACGCTTTAGCGAAACAAAAATACGCCGCCATCGGTGTGGATACGGATGCAGTACTTGAAAAATTAAGCCAAATCAAGGTTTCCTTGCAGTGCTGGCAAGGGGACGACGTATTGGGATTCATGTTCCCCGATCAAGCCTTGACCGGCGGGATTTCCGTCAGCGGCAACTACCCTGGCAAAGCAACGACGCCAGCGCAATTGCGTGCCGATTTGGATAAAGCCTTAAGCCTGATCCCTGGTAATCATAAAGTTAATCTGCATGCCATCTACGTGGATACGGACGAAAAAATCGACTTGGATCAGATCGAACCAAAGCACTACGAAAAATGGGTAGAATGGGCAAAAGAAAAAGGCCTTGGACTGGATTTCAACCCTACTTGCTTCTCCCATCCAAAATCGACAGACGGCACATTGTCCAGCAATGACCCTGAAACGCAAGCGTTCTGGATCGAACACGTGAAACGCAGCCGCAAAGTGGCCGCTTACTTCGGCGAAGAACTGAACCAAACTTGCGTGAACAACATCTGGATCCCGGATGGCTACAAAGACAACCCAATCGACAAAATGTCGCCGCGTGTACGCCTGCGTGATGCGTTGGATCAATGTTTGGAAGAGAAATTCAATGATGCGCATATGCTGGATGCAGTCGAAGGCAAACTTTTCGGTATCGGTGCAGAAAGCTTCACGACCGGTTCCAACGATTTCTACCTGTCCTACGCTTTGACAAGGGATATCTTGTGGACAATCGATGCGGGACATTTCCACCCAACCGAGGATGTATCCGATAAATTCACGGCCTTCCTGCCGTTCGGTAAAGGCTTGATGCTGCACGTGAGCCGTCCGATCCGTTGGGATTCCGATCATGTGGTTATCTTGGATGAAGCGACTACCCGCATCGGCGAAACATTGGTTCGCAACGATTTGTTGGACAAAACTTTCATCGGCATGGACTTCTTCGATGCAACGATCAACCGTGTCGCAGCCATGGTCATCGGCGCACGCAGCACATTGAAATCCTTGCTGTTGGGCATGTTGAGCCCGATCGAAACATTGAAGGATGCCGAAAGCACAGGCGATTTCACAACCCGTTTGGCTGTCACGGAAGAAATGAAATCTTATCCATTCGGCGCTGTCTGGGAATTCTATTGCCAACAACAAAATGTACCAGCTGGTACGGAATGGCTGACTGAAGTAAAAGACTACGAACAAAAAATTCTGACGGAACGCAAATAAGGGGGAAATCATAAAAATGAAAAACATTTTAGAAGCACCATTCATCAAAGAAGTCATGCTGTTGACGGACGTCATGTACAAATTCGGCTGGCACGAAAGAAACAGCGGCAACTTGTCCTACTTGCTGAAAGAAGAGGAACTTACGGAATATCTGGATCTGAACGAAGTGAAACGCAACATTCCGATCGCTTTCGACGGAAAAGCTTTGGCCGGGAAATATTTCCTGGTCACAGGAACAGGGAAATTCTTCAAAAACGTCATCCATGATCCGGCTGATGTCTTGGGTATCCTGAAAGTAACTGCTGAAGGCAACAGCGTGGATCTGCTATGGGGCTACGAAAACGGAGCGGCTCCTACAAGCGAATTGCCTGCTCATTTGATGTCGCACATTTCGCGCTTGTCGGTCGATCCTGAAAACCGTGTCGTTTACCACTGCCACGCCACCAACCTGTTGGCGATGTCCTTCTCTTGCGAGTTGGATGAAAGAAGCTTCACACGCATCCTTTGGAAAATGTGTACCGAGTCATTGGTCGTGTTCCCTGAAGGCGTGGGCATCTTGCCTTGGTTGATGCCTGGAACGAACGAAATCGGCGAAGCGACTGCCGAGAAAATGAAGGAATACCGTCTGATCGTATGGCCGCACCACGGTTTGTACGCAGCCGGAAAAGATTTGGAAGAGTGTTTCGGTTTGGTCGAAACGGCTGAAAAATCAGCGACTGTCTACACACTTGTTCAATCGCAAGGCGGCATCAGACAGGAAATCACTGACGAACAACTGAGCAATCTTGGCAAACGTTTCTCGGTAACCCCAAGAGCGGGCTACTTGAATATCTAATTATATCAAAAGGGGATAATTGAAAATGGCAACTTTTTATGTACCGGCAATAAACCTGATCGGAATAGGCTGCATCAAGGAATTGGGCAGCAATGTGAAGGAACTTGGCTACAAGAAAGCTTTGTTCGTAACGGATAACTTTTTGGCCAAAAGCGAAATGATCGACGTTGTTTTGGCAGAGTTGGACAATGCGGCAATCGACTATGTGATCTATGCGGATGTCGATCCGAACCCGACATGCAAAAACGTCAATGAAGGCGTGGCGATGGCACAAGCAGAAAACTGCGACTTCATCATTTCCTTCGGTGGCGGCTCTCCGCAGGATGCAGCGAGCGCCATCAGCATCATCCTGACGAACGGCGGCAAACCGCAGGACTACGAAGGTTTGCACAAATCCGCTAAAGCCGGCTTGCCGGTTGTGGCGATCAACACGACTGCCGGAACATCCGCTGAAATCACGATCAACTACGTCATCACCGATGAAGACCGCAAAGTGAAGATGGTTATGGTCGACAAAAACAGCTTGGCGAAGATTTCCGTGAACGATCCTGAATTGATGTTGACGATGCCGAAATCATTGACAGCAGCGACCGGGATGGACGCGTTGACACATGCGATCGAATCGATGGTAACACCGGGCGCATACGCTGTGACGGAAGTATTGGCAGCCGGAGCAATCGAATTGATCCGCGAATACTTGCCGAAAGCTGTCGAAAACGGCACGGATCTCGATGCGCGCGACAAAATGGTCAATGCCATCTTCTTGGGCGGAATGGCCTTCAACAATGCCGGCCTTGGCTATGTGCATTCGATGGCTCACCAATTGGGTGCCGTCTACCACTTGCCGCACGGCGTTTGCTGCGCGATGTTATTGCCGATTGTGGAAGCTGAAAATGCCAAATTTGCACCTGAACGTTTCCGCAAAGTAGCGAAAGCATTAGGCTTGGCAGTAACGGCTGACGTATCCGATCAAGCCTGCGCGGATTACACGGTCGAAGAAATCAAACGTTTGTCCAAAGTCGTTGGTATTCCAACCTCATTGAATGAGTTGGGCATCAAGGAAGAGGAATTCGATTACGATTACCTGTCCAAAAATGCCATGATCGATGCCTGCGCACCAGGAAACCCATTCACGCCGACATTAGAAGAAACGATTGCGATGTACAAAAAGTTGTTCCAATAATCCACACCTGAGCTAAAATTACTAAGTTTTCAAAGAAATGCAGATAATCCGAATTTGTCCAAAACAAGATTGTCGACAATAAAGAAGAGCCGCCTCGATTTTTGAGGTGGCTCTTCTTTGCTGTGCCAAAAGACGGTTATAGAAATGGATGTCGGCTGTTGAGGATACCTTGAATAGCGAAAAGCCGACAGAAGACTGATCTCTCGGCTGTCTGCAACGTGGAATGCTCAAAACAGCCGACAAAACCCGGTCCAACTCCAGTCAACTAGGATCAGGCCGCACGATGTTATAGCGAAAAGCTATAACTTCGTATATTTATTAAGTGTTATCCTATATCCGGATTCCGTGGCATACTGAAACCACCTTCTGATGAATGATGATCAGCAAACAGTACAACACTTAAAAGCATGATTGATAGTTTTGCAGCAGGAACCAAAAAATGAAATGGAGGAATCAAAATGAACAGTTCAGTAATCGGTTTTCCAAGGGTCGGTAAATTGCGCGAATTAAAGTTCGCATCCGAAAAATATTTCAAGCAAGAAATTTCAACAGAAGAGTTGGAGCAAGTCGCAAAGGGTTTGCGGGAGATGCACTGGAATCTGCAGCAGGCTGCCGGCATCAGCCACATCCCTTCGAATGATTTTTCATATTACGATAACGTGCTGGATCTGACGGTCCTGTTGAACGCGTTGCCTGAAAACTACAGACAGCTCGGTTTGAGCGAGCGCGACACTTATTTTGCGGCTGCGCGCGGATACCAGGGCGTAGCGGGCGACGCCAAAGCCTTGGCGATGAAGAAATGGTTCAACACCAACTATCATTATTTGGTTCCAGAGCTGTCCGACAATACCGAAATTAAATTGGTGGGCGATAAGCCTTTTGTCGAGTACGAAGAAGCCAAAGCAATCGGTGTGCTGACGAAACCGGTCCTCATCGGCGGATTCACTTTCCTGAAGCTGGCCAAATACAAAGACTCGAAAACAATAAATGATTTTGCCGACCAAGTGGCAGATGCCTATATCGCAATCCTCGATCGGTTCAACGAACAGGGTGTGGAGTGGGTGCAGTTCGATGAACCGAGCCTGGTCACCGATCTGACGCAAGAAGATGTAGCGCTGTTCACGGCCCTTTACGAAAAAGTCTTGGCGCATAAGGGTAACGTAAAAGTATTGCTGCAAACATACTTCGGCGATATCAGGGACAGCTATGAAGAAGTGGTCGGCCTCGATTTCGACGGCATCGGCCTTGATTTCATCGAAGGCAAACAGACTGTGGAACTTTTGGAAAGATATGGCTTTCCGGCTGATAAAACATTGTTTGCCGGTGTCCTGAATGGGAAAAACATCTGGAAGAGCGACTACAAAAAGGTCATCACGTTGGTCAATGGGTTGAAGAAATACAGCAACGACATCGTCATCAGCACTTCCTGTTCGTTGCTGCATGTTCCCTACACGCTGGAAAACGAAACGAGCTTGCCGGAAGAAGTTTCCCAGTATTTCGCTTTCGCGAAGGAAAGGCTGCAGGAAATCAAAGAGCTGACGGAGTTGATCGGCACATCCGGATCCGGATATGAAGAGCAGGCAGCTTATCTTGCGAATCAAAAAGTCTTTTCAGCGGACCGGGTCTACGAAGACAAGCACGTGCAAGCATCCGTAGCGAGCTTGACGGAAAGAGATTTTGTCAGAAACGTTCCGAGACAAAAACGGAGAGCGATCCAAAAAGAGAAACTGCAACTGGGTCTGTTGCCGACAACGACGATCGGTTCCTTCCCGCAGACGAGGGAAGTCAAGCAGAACCGCAGCAAGTACCGCAAAGGCGCGATCTCAAAAGCCGAATACGATGAAAACATCAAAGGCTTCATCAAAGAATGCATCGATCTGCAGGAGGAACTGGGGCTGGATGTGCTGGTCCACGGCGAATCCGAGCGCAACGACATGGTTGAATTCTTCGGCGAAAACCTGGCTGGATACGTGTTTACCGAAAAAGCTTGGGTACAGTCCTACGGAACAAGATGCGTCAAGCCGCCGATCATTTTCGGGGACATCCGACGCGAAAACCCGATCACCGTGTTCTATTCGGAATATGCGCAGAGTCTTTCCGACAAACCGGTCAAAGGGATGCTCACTGGTCCGGTGACAATCTTGAATTGGTCGTTCCCGCGTGAGGACATTTCGCTGAGGGAGATGGCTTTCCAGATCGGTCTGGCGATCCGCGAAGAGGTTCTCGATTTGGAGGAAGCGGGCATCAAAATCATCCAGATCGATGAAGCGGCTCTGAAGGAGAAGTTGCCGATCCGCAGAGAAGAATGGGCGAGCGAGTACCTTGATTGGGCGATTCCGGCATTCCGCCTTTGCCACAGTGGCGTGAGACCGGAGACGCAGGTGCATACGCATATGTGCTACAGCGAATTCGAGGAAATCGTAAAGGATATCGATAACATGGATGCGGACGTCATTTCTTTTGAAGCCTCCCGTTCCAAACTGACGATCATCGATGCCTTGAAGGCGAACCAGTTCGAAACGGAAGTCGGACCGGGTGTTTACGACATCCACTCGCCGCGCGTGCCGAGTGTCGAAGAGATGGTAGCGGTATTGAAGAACGCGCTGACGAAGATAGACGTGGAAAATCTATGGATCAATCCAGATTGCGGACTGAAAACAAGAGGCATCAAGGAAACAAGAGAAAGCCTGGCCAATCTGGTGGCGGCCGCGCAAATCATCAAAGACGCAGTTTTGGTCTAAAAAAGAGGTGAAGGCTGATGAAAATAGAATCCAAATTCCAAAAGAAAAAACCGGTGCTTTCCTTCGAAATTTTTCCGCCGAAGCGCGATAAAGCGATCCAGAACATCGATGAGACGCTTGCGATCCTGAGTGAACTGAATCCTGATTTCATCAGCGTCACTTTTGGTGCCGGTGGAAGCCACACGGACAATCAGACTGTTGAATTGGCCAAACGCATCAAGCAACAATACGGGATCGATCCGCTGGTGCATCTGACTTGCTTGAATTCTTCGAAATTCGAAATCTGCGAATTGCTGGAGGAACTGAAAGAGGCCGAAATCGATAGCATTCTTGCCTTGCGCGGGGATAAAAATCCGGCCGTGGAAGAAAAGCAGGACTTTCGGTACGCCAGCGATCTGGTCAAATTCATCCGGCAGTACGGTGATTTTTCCATCAGTGGCGCCTGTTATCCGGAATGCCACACGGAATCGAAGAACAAAATCGAGGATATCGCCCATCTGAAGGAAAAGGTGGACAGTGGGGTGCAGCATCTGATTTCCCAGCTTTTTTTCGACAACAATGCCTTCTACTCCTTCCGGGAGCATATCCAGATTGCAGGTATGCACGTTCCGGTCGAGGCGGGCATCATGCCGGTCATCAACAAAGCGCAGATCGAAAGGATGGTGACGCTCTGCGGCGCCTCCTTGCCGGAAAAGTTTTCCAGAGTGATGCACAAATACGAAGACAACAAAGAGGCACTTTTCGATGCCGGCATGGCCTACGCGATCAATCAGATTGTCGATCTGCTGGCGCATGATGTGGATGGCATCCACATCTACACGATGAACAATCCGATCGTCGCAAAAAGGATCTGCGACGGAATCAAGAATCTGATTTGAACGTGAACTTCGTTTGGGCGTCGCTTACCGGAGAAGGTGGTTTCCTCCGGTGAGCGCCCCTCTCAAAGGAGTTGCGGATCACGGTAATAGCTGATCTCCTGCGAGCGAATGTTTGCCGGAGCTGAGTGCGCGGACGGAGGCTGATCTCCGTCGAACGAGGGCTCGACGGAGGTGAGCGTTTTGCGCACGCGTCAGCTCCTGCGAAGCCTCCGTTCCCCGGAGCAAAACGTTTCATCCCGCCGCATTCATCAGTTTTGTCATAAAAAGAGAGCTCCCGCCATTTCCGGCGGGAGCTCTCTTGTCTGTCATTTGCTTTGCGTGTTTTGTTTAGTTTGGAAACGCGGTCTTTGTGCGGCTTTTTGGCCGCCTCTTGGACCTTGTTGGTTTTTGACGCGAGTTCCGTTATTGCGCGCGGCAACCGGTTTTTTTGGCTGTGGTGCAGCTGCCTTAGTGCCTTCTTTCAACAGGAAAGGCTGATCTGTTACGACCGGGACTTTTCTCTTGATAAGCTTTTCGATGTCTCGCAACAACGATGCTTCGGTTTCATCACAGAATGAGATGGCTTTTCCGCCGCGTCCTGCGCGTCCCGTCCGTCCGATACGGTGAACATAGGTTTCCGGAACTTCAGGCAGATCAAACAAGATGACATGCGAAAGCTCAGGCACATCGATACCACGGGCTGCGATATCTGTCGCTACAAGAACGCTGGTTTTTTTGGTCTTGAAGTTTTCCAAAGCTCGTTGACGCGCAGTCTGGGATTTGTTGCCGTGGATTGCTTCAGCTGAAAGGCCCGCCTGCAAAAGCTTTTTGACGATCTTGTTGGCGCCGTGCTTCGTTCTTGAGAAGACAAGCGAGCGTTCCACTGTATCTTCCTTCAACAGGTGGATAAGCAAGTCAGTTTTGTCGGTCTTGGCTACAGGATAAACGCTTTGGTGGATGACTTCTACAGTCGAGGAAACCGGAGTGACTTCCACTTTCACCGGATATGACAAAATAGTTCCCGCAAGTTTTTCAATCTCAGTCGGCATAGTGGCCGAGAAGAACATGCTCTGACGTTTTTTTGGCAATTCGCGGATGATGCGGCGTACATCATGCAGCATCCCCATGTCCAACATCATATCCGCTTCATCCAGGACAAAGAAATCGACCTGGTTGAGTTTGATGTAGCCTTGTCCGATAAGGTCCAACAGTCTGCCTGGCGTCGCGACCAGGATATCCGTTCCGCGTTTTAGCGCGGTTGTCTGTGGATTCTGGGAAACACCACCGAAAATGACTTGGATCTTCAATGGAAGGTATTTAGCGTAAATTTGGAAGCTTTCCCCGATTTGCAGGGCAAGCTCACGGGTAGGGGCAAGGATCAGCGCTTTGATGGCGCCTTTTCCAGCGGTTTCTTGTTCCGTTAGGTTCTGAAGAATCGGTAGGGCAAAGGCAGCGGTCTTACCGGTACCGGTTTGGGCGCAACCCAACAAATCCTTGTTGTTCATCAGATGCGGAATGGCATCTTCCTGGATGGGCGTCGCTTTCGTGTAGCCTGCCTCTTTCAGTGCGCGCAGCAGGTGTTGATTCAATTCTAGTTCTTTAAATAACAAATGGTTCTCCTTCAGCATGTTCTACATGCATTTGATTTTAGTGGGTATGTTTCGGGTCAGGCCAGTTTGGGAAAGAGAGCCGGACTCTCATTTTGCCAAATGCCTCTCCACGAAACGTTATATAGGTACTCTGAGCAACAGCGTGACTGGCCTACTATATCACAAATGAAAGCAAAAGTCATAGCATTCCGCTTTTGGGTGGAATAATGAGTGGGTTAACAAGGCGAGGAAGCGTTGAGGCATCCGAAATAGCCCGCAAAAAAAACCGCACCGAAATGGATTCGTTCATCCATTTCGGTGCGGTCTTGTTTTTGGGGTAATTTGTTCTTCAAACATTGTGCAGTAAATTCATGAATGACTATTCCTGTATTTCATCCAATTTCTTCAGATGCTTTTCGGCAATCTTTTTCACTTTGTCGACGCGGTTCGTGTATTTTTCGATATCGCTGAGGTAATCGGTCGTCATCCAAGCCCTCACGATTTCAAGCGCCAATGCCGATCCGATGATCTTTCCGCCGAGGCAGAGAACATTCGTGTCGGAGTGGGAACGCGCCAGTTTCGCGCAGAAAGGATCTTGGCAGACAGCCGCATAGACGCCGTAGATTTTGTTGGCGATCAGGGCACTGCCGTAACCGACGCCATCGACAAAGATGCCGCGGTCGGCTTTTCCTTCTGCCACAGCCAGTGAGGCAGGATAAACATAATCGGACAGGTCACAAGGTTCTTCGTTGTAAGGTCCGAAGTCGAGCACTTCATGGCCTTCTTGTTCGAGTAAAGCTTTGACTTCTTCTTTCAATGCGAAGCCGGCATGGTCGCTGGAAACGGCAATTTTCATCTAAATCCCTCCATTATCTATCATTAACCAAAAGTATAAGCCAAACGGCGAGAGGAGTACAGACTGAGTTTACAGATCAAGCCAGAACAAACCTGTGATTTGAACAGTAGCCACTTTGATTCTGCCATTGTTCGGGATGCCTCAATTATGTAAGATGAAGGTGTAAACTAGGATTCTTCGAATGGAGTAGACAAATGGGCGAAATAAAAGGACTGGTATTTGATTTGGACGGTGTCATCACTGATACAGCTGAACGGCATTACTTGGCATGGAAAAGGATAGCGCATCGATTGGGCATCGCGATCGACCGCGAATGGAACGAACGCCTCAAAGGCATCAGCAGAACGGAATCTTTGGAACTTATTTTGGCTGAGAATCCGACACTTCTCCTTGATTCGGAAGAAAAAGCACAGCTTTTGAAAGAAAAAAATGCGCATTACTTGGAGTTGATCGCGGAAATCACAGCAGCGGACATCCTGCCGGGTATTCCGGAACTCCTGGAAGAGGCAAAGAATGCAGGCTACCGCATGGCGATCGCCTCCGCCAGCAAAAATGCGCCGCTCATTCTGGAAAGACTGGGTCTATCGGCTATGTTCGATGCCGTCGTCGATCCGGAATCGCTGAAACAGAACAAACCGCATCCAGAGATTTTTGAAAAGGCTGCTCAGGCTTTGGGTCTGGAAACACAGGAATGCATCGGTTTCGAAGACTCATTGGCTGGTATTGAAGGGATCAAAAGGGCGGGTATGCCCGCTGTAGCCATCGCCATCCCTATCTTTGCTGAGTGGCTTCCAGATATCGAAGTGGCGGCTACAAAAGATTTGAAATTGGAAGAAATTGTACGCAAAGTGACTACGATGAAGGAGCGTGTTGAAGAATGGTAGATTTGAAGGGGAATCCTTTTTATCTGAAGGATGAACAAATAGCATGGGTGAACCTAACTTTGGAAAACTTGACGTTGGATGAAAAAGTGGGGCAGCTGTTCTGCCCAATCGGCATGTCCACGGACGAAAAGGCACTGTTTGACTTGGCTGTGAACAAAAAAATTGGAGGCTTGCTGTTCCGTCCTGGAAAAGGCGAAGAAGTGCAGCAAGCCCACCGCTATCTGCAGCACCAAGCTAAGGTTCCGATGCTGATCGCAGCCAACCTGGAAGCGGGCGGTACGGGAAGCGCTATTGACGGTACGCGCATCGGCAATCCGATGTTGTTGGCGGCTGGTCAGGATGCCGAATTTGGGCACCATCTTGGTGAAGTATGCGCCAAAGAAGGTTCGGCAGTAGGCGTGAACTGGGCCTTCGCGCCGGTCGTGGATATCGACTACAATTTTCATAATCCGATCACGAATGTGCGCACGTACGGCAGTGATCCCGAAACCGTCCTCAACTATGCAAAAGGTTTTGTTGAAGCCGTGCAGCAAAACGGAGTAGCGGCTTCGATCAAGCATTTTCCCGGGGATGGCATCGATTTCCGTGATCAGCATCTGGTGACGACAGTCAACACTTTGCCGCTTGAAGAATGGCGGAGTACCTATGGTAAAGTCTATTCGGGCCTCATCGAAGCAGGCTCATTATCGGTGATGATCGGCCATATTGCTTTGCCGGCGGTCCAGAAATCAGAAGAAGATGCTTTTCTGCCGGCCACCTTATCTCCTGTTATCATGCAGGAACTGTTGCGCGAGGAACTCGGATTCAATGGCGTCATCACAAGTGATGCGACGCCGATGGTCGGTTTTTGCGCGGCGATGGAGCGGCGTTTGGCCGTTCCGACAGCAATCGCTGCCGGTTGTGATATCTTCCTGTTCAACAAAGACTTGGAGGAGGATATCCGCTTCATGAAGGAAGGGATTGAAAATGGCATCCTGAAGTTGGAACGCATCGATGAAGCCGTCACCCGCATTCTGGCGATGAAAGCAGCATTGAAGTTGCCTGAAAAACAGGCGGATGCATTGTTGGTTCCGGCAAAGGAAGAACTGGCCGTCCTGCAGGCGGAACAACACGTCCAATGGGCTACTGAAGCCGCCGACAAAGGCATCACCCTCGTCAAAGATACAGCCGGTAACCTACCGCTACGGCCGGACGCGACGCCTCGTCTGTTACTGCAACTGCTCGGGCCTTACGAGGAATCGAATACCCAAATCTTTTCCAAGGTGCTGCCGCTGTTGGAGAAGGAAGGCTTCCAGGTGACGCTGTATCAGCCAGAAGATTTCACGACCGGATTCGAATCCGTTTCCCAGTTCCGTTCCAAATATGATGCTGTCCTCTATCTGGCCAATGTCGAAAACCGCAGTAATGCTACAACGACAAGAATCAATTGGTATACGTTCTTCGGCCAGGGGAACAATATCCCGTGGTTCGTCGATGAAGTGCCGACCGTATTTGCGAGTCTGGGGAATCCGTACCATCTCATGGATGTTCCAATGGTGAAGACCTACATCAATACCTACGACAATCACCAAGCAGTCATCGAAGCGCTTGTAGCTAAAATTCTTGGCAAGAGCGATTTCAAGGGCGTGAGTCCGATTGATCCTTATTGTGGGTTGATGGATGCACGCAGATAGATTTTATGCACCCAACCCGATGAGTCCGGTTGGGTTTTTCTGTATAATGGTGGAGGAGACAATGAGAGAGGGTGAGCCGCAAAATGTTTGAACTGGACCGTATTTTAAAGGAAGAAACCAAAGTTGAAAAAGAGCAACGGAAATCCGGGTTTAATGTGACGGATCCGGACATTCTCGATGAACTGATTTTGAGTGGGGATAAGTTCCGATTGAATGGCGATTTCCTTCTGAGTGAGGAAATGTTCTTCAAAAAAGGGGACGTCCATATCCGTAAGCACAACCGCTATTCGGATATGCCATTGCATCACCATCAGTTTCTGGAATTGAACTATATGTATTCCGGTTCCTGCACTCAGGAAGTGAGCGGTGAAAAAATCATCCTCCATGAAGGTGACATCATCATGCTGGATCGGGGCAGCTCGCATTCTTTCCTGGCACTGGGCGAGAACGATATCCTCATCAATGTTCTGTTGAAAGTAGAGACGATCAACACCAAAATTCTGCAGCAGCTTGTGAGGAAACGAGGGGTATTGACTGAGTTTCTGGTGTTGGCAAGCCAACGCACCCACGAAGAGGATCAGTTTTTGGTGTTCAGGACGGGAGAAAACAAAAAAGTCCAAACGTTCATGCATTATATCCTGGAGGAATACTATGGTGATACTGAACCGAACATCGAAGTGATCCACCTCTATCTTCCATTACTGTTCATGGAGCTGGCGCGCACATTTGAAGAAGAAACAAAAGGGCAGCAACGGCACCACAATCAGGTCGTCACCGAAGCCTTGGCCATCATCGAAAAGGATTACCGCACGCTTTCTTTGGAAATGTTGGCGCAACAATTGGGCTTCAACAAGAATTATTTGGGGAATCTGATCAAAAAAGAGACGGGGGACACTTTCAAGCAATTGCTGCAGCGCCAACGCATGCTTCACGCGCACCATCTGCTGCTTTATTCAAATTATTCGATGGAGGAAATATCCGAGGAAATCGGCTATCTGGACACGAGCTACTTCTTCAGGTCCTTCAAAAAAACGCACGGCAAGACGCCAGGTCAGATCCGCGAGGAAGCCTTGCACAGAGACCTGTAGTTTGGCCACTTTGTTCTGTTCAGGCGACATTGTAAGCCTTTGCCGAAAGCGGTTTAATAAGGGTGTAAACAAAACAGAACAAAGGAGAGAATAATTATGGTAACTGAAACAAGAATTTTGGATCAAATAGACGAAAACAAGCTGCCGCTGAGTGAGAAGCTGACGTTCGGTTTCGGGAATCTGGCGGCCAATCTGATGCTGACAACGGCCAGTTCCTTCATCACTTATTACTATACCGATGTGGTCGGCCTGAGCGCAGTCATCGTCGGGAACATCCTGTTATGGGCGCGACTTTTTGATGGCGCTTCCGATTTGGCGATGGGTGCGATCGTCGACAAGACACGTTCGAAACACGGAAAGGCCAGACCTTGGATTTTATGGATGGCAATCCCTTATGCTTTGGCAATGATACTTTTATTCACTTCCCCTGATTTCTTGGGATCGACGGGCAAAGCCATCTATGCTTTCGTAACGTATGTGATTGCTTTGGCTGGTGTATACACGGCGACGATGGTTCCCTATAACGCAATGATCGGTACTACGACATCGAACCCGGTCGATCGCGGCAACCTATCGACATCACGCACCTTAGCTGGATTCGTGGGGGCGATGGGAGTGACTGCAGCGGTTTTGCCGATCGTAAACTTCTTCGGTGGCGATAAACAGGCTTGGACATGGATGGCCGCTCTATTCGGGGGTATCTCGACAGTGCTGTTGCTGATTCTGTTCAAAAATTCTAAGGAACGCGTCATCGAGTCTGCTGTTGCTGTCGAAAAGGTTCCTTTGAAAAAGAATCTTAAGGCGCTGTTGCAGAATAAATACTGGGTCATCATGATTCTATATATGCTAATGAGTTTCATCAGCTCTGGTTTGGGTGGCATCAACATTTTTTATGCCCAATGGATTTTGGGAGATCCTGCAAAAGTGGCAGTAATCGGTATTCTTTCTTTTATGCCGATTGCGGTAGGTGCAGTGTTTATGCCTGTTCTGTTGAGCAAATTCAGCAAAAAAACGATCACCTTGATCGGAGGCATCGTAATGATGATAGGTCTGTTGATCATCGCGGTGTTCCCGGAAAACTTTACGATGATTATGGTTGGTTTGATCATCCGCGGACTCGGTATCGCGCCGGGAGCTGTCGCAGGCTTCGCTATGTTGGGTGACGTTGCCGATTACGGTGAATGGAAAACGGGCATCCGCAGCGAAGGTTTGATTTTCTCGGCAGGAACTTTTGCCGAAAAAGTCGGCTCCGGAGTGGGCGGGCTGATTCTGGGTGTCGTTTTAGGACTTGGCGGCTATGTGTCGCAAGGGGCAACGCAATCAACAGAAGCTTTATTCGCGATCAAGGCAATCTTCGCCTATCTGCCA
The DNA here is from genome assembly GCF_900067165.1 of Trichococcus sp. ES5. Classification (NCBI taxonomy): domain Bacteria; kingdom Bacillati; phylum Bacillota; class Bacilli; order Lactobacillales; family Carnobacteriaceae; genus Trichococcus; species Trichococcus sp. ES5. Next base: position 5,485 of record NZ_FJND01000019.1, on the reverse strand, counting down.
CTCGCTTTCACAGCAATCTGCATTTTGTTGATTCTGTTCTATGACTTGGACAAAAAACTTCCTGAAATTGCGGAAGACTTGAAAGCGAAACGAGTGAACGGATAATGTTACAGGCTGGGACAAAAACCCAGCCTGAAATTATATATCCGAATATTATTTGCGCAAACGTGCGGCAAAAGGCATGCCCTGGTTCCACTTCACGAAAAATGCTCAGATGGTCTGCGACAATCTTGCGCTTATTCGCTCCAGTGGTCCGGGCCTAAATGCCTTTTGTCCCACTCTCATTTTTTAAGACAGGAGCACACACAATGAATATATATAATCTGAAAACCAATTACCTAATGAATCCTATCGGCTTTTTGATGGACACGGTGGCTTTATCGTGGATAATCGAAGCGCCGTTTGAGGAGGAATTGCAGGGAATCCGTGTCCTCATCGCACTGGATGAGAACTTTGAAGAGGTCATCCATGACAGCAGGATGCAAGCCGATTTGGATTCGCTGTGCTATCAGCCGGAAATCAAGCTGCAGCCGCGCACGCGCTACTTCTGGAAAGTGATTGCGAAGAATGTTAGTGGAGACGAGTCTTCTTCCGAAATTCACTACTTCGAGACGGCGAAGGAAGAGGAACTGTGGACCGGAAAATGGATCGAACCTGCCCGACAATTGCAAAGGATGCCGCTTGCGCGCAAACTGTTCCGCCTGCCTGCAAAACCTATCCGTAAGGCACGCGTTTATGCGACAGGACTGGGTATTTATGAACTGTATCTGAACGGAGAAAAAATCGGTGACGAATATTTGGCTCCCGGCTTCCATTCTTATGATTTTTGGCAGCAATACCAGACGTACGATGTCACAGAAGCCCTTCAAGCAGGTGGAAATGCGATCGGCTTCATGCTGGGGGACGGCTGGTTCAAAGGCCGCTTCGGATTCGACGGTGGATATGAAGATCTGTACGGGGATCAGTTCCGCCTGATCGCGGAATGCATCGTTACTTATGAGGACGGAACGGAAGAAATCATCGCCAGCGATGATACGTGGGAAGTCGCTGAGGGGCCGCTCGTCTCCAGTAGCATATACGACGGGGAAGTGTATGACGCGAACCTGGAAATCGACGGTTGGAACAAATACAGCGAATCAGAATCAGCTATTTGCTGGGAACGGATGCAACTGAGCGATACGGATACCGAAGAACTTCAGGCACGGTTGAGTGTTCCGGTTAAAATCGTGGATGCCTTCGTGCCAGAACTGATTATTACCCCTGCAGGAGAGCAAGTATTGGACTTCAAACAGAACATGACCGGATGGATCACGTTCTCCGCGGATGTGCCGGATGGAACCGTCATCACCTATGAAGTCGGCGAAGTGCTGCAGGAAGACAACTTCTACCGCGATAATCTACGCACGGCGGAAGCGAAATTCACCTACATCAGCAATGGTAAAGCGGCCGAAGTGCGTCCGTACTTTACATTTTACGGCTTCCGCTACGCCAAAATAACCGGTGTCGATCTCCTGGAACAGGATCTAGGCTTCAAAGGATACGTGCTCCAGAGCGAACTGGAAGAGACGAGCGGCATGATCACAGCCAATCCGGATGTGAACCAATTGCTGAAGAATGCGCTTTGGGGGCAAAAAGGTAATTTCCTGGATGTGCCGACGGATTGTCCTCAAAGGGATGAGCGCATGGGCTGGACTGGTGATGCGCAGATTTTTGCCCGCACAGCGAGCTATAATATGTACACTCCGGCTTTCTACAAAAAATTCATGCACGATCTCCGTTTGGAGCAAAAAGCGCTCAATGGATCCGTTCCATTTGTTGTTCCACAGATCAAGCCGGAAGGAGATGCCGGATTCGTTACCGGATCCGGCGCAGCCGCCTGGTCGGATGCGGCGACAGTCATTCCCTGGGTGCTTTACGAACAATACGGCGATCGTTCGTTGCTGAAGGAACACTACCCGACCATGAAAGATTGGGTGGACTATATCGTTCGCGAAGATACGAAATCCGGAGACAAACGCCTCTGGACAAGCGGGTTCCAGTTCGGCGATTGGTTGGCGTTGGACGGGGATAATCCGCACTCACCGATGGGCGGCACCGACACTGCTCTGGTTGCATCCGTGTACTACTATCATTCGGCTTCCTTGCTGGCACGGGCCGCGGAGGTTTTGGGCAATACGCATGATGCGTTGGCGTACACCCAATTGGCCTTGGAAGTGAAACAAGCCATCCAAAATGAATACCTGACTACTACGGGACGTCTGGCGGTGACGACCCAGACTGCCTACATACTGTTCCACTATTTCGATCTCTGCCCGGAAACATTCAAAGAGCGGATGACAAAAGACTTCTATGATAAAGTCATTTCCAGTGGTGTCCACCTGCAGACCGGGTTCGTCGGGACGCCGTATTTTGCGGAAGCTTTGAGCAAGAACGGCATGAACGAACTGGCGTATGGTTTATTGCTGAATGAGGATTATCCGAGCTGGCTGTTCGCGGTGAAGATGGGCGCAACCACCATCTGGGAACGCTGGAATTCGATTCTGCCGGACGGAAAAATCTCCGGAACGGACATGAACTCCCTGAACCACTATGCTTATGGATCTATCGTGGAATGGCTGTATCGTTGCGTCCTGGGCATCCAGGCGGACAGCAATCAGCCAGGATACAAACATTTCTTCCTGTCACCGCAACCAAGTGCGCAGTTGGGCAAAGCGGAAGGGTATTATCAATCGGTATCCGGCCGTATCGAAAGTGCGTGGGAGATTCTGGCTGACGGACAATTGGATTTCGCTTTCCGCGTGCCTTTCGGGACGGCTGCCACCATCACCCTGCCGGACATGTCGCTTGAAACAGCGCAGAAAACGGAGTGGCTCCGGTCTGCCGTGGCTGCTGAGGATGGCCTAACAGTCACAGTCAAAGCAGGTGAATACCGCGTCACGTACATGCCGACACGGAACTATTGCCCTGAAGTCACAACCGAGATGTCCTACCGGGAACTATTGGAATATACACCAGCCCGAAAAGTGATCTTCGAACAATTGCCTATGATGCGCAACAATGACGTGGCCTTGCAGTATCTGGATAAGCCAATGGAAAACTTCAAGGACCTGCCGATTGTTTCCAATTTTGTCAGCGAACAAGTCCTGGAGCAGATGAATGCATCGTTTGCCTGATGGAGATAATGACTTAAGAATGAGGCGGCATCCGTCGCGAAAACTGCGACCTGTTCTATATTCAATATGTGGACGGTGAATTCAAAACCGAAATCGTCGACATAGACAGCGGGCCTTCCAATATCATGGTGGTGAACGAAGCAGATCGTGACATTATCGTTGCCGCGAACCACACCGGTAATGAAGCGGCGGTCTATATAGTGGAAGATTGATGCGACGGTGAATGGTAATCTGACGTGAGTTCAGGTCACCTGATCTTTCTCCTCCGATGAACGGAGGCTTCGTCGGAGTTCGGCCAACATTATTAGATGTGATCTCCGGGGAGGCGAACTTCGCAGGCGGTGCAGTCGGATCTGAAGCGTGTCCTCCGGCAGGCAGCTGCCTCGCCGGAGTTGGAGGCCCGACAAGAGCGCGTTTCTCAGACTAACGGCCACCGCTAATTTTTTTCATTAATACCATACAATCAAAAAAGAATATCCGGCCTTGAAACTCAAGGTAGGACATTCTTTTTTGCAATTATTGGTGAAGTTCCTCGTAAAACTCATCAGCAACGGGTTCCAACCATTCCGGTATTCCTGCGGTGATGGCGATGTGTTCGAACCAGCTGTCCTTGGCGGCACCGTGCCAGTGCTTCACACCGTCATGGGTCACGATGACATCCCCTGGCTTTAATGATTGGGCAGGCTTGCCGTCTTCTTGATACCAACCCTCTCCGCCGGTGACCAACAGAATTTGGTAACCGTCGTGATGAATATGCCAGTTATTGCGGCAACCGGGTTCAAAGGTCACATTGCCGACGCCGACAGCCACTTCGGGATCAGCCACCAGTGCATTAAAATAACTTTGGCCGATAAAATACTGCGCGTAAGCTGTGTTTTCATCTCCAATCGGGAAAATGACGCCTTTTTTTACTTCTTCGTTTTTTGCCATATTTTTTTCCTCCTGAAAATTAATCTGTGTAAATTTCTTTGGCGATGTTGAAAGCGGACCATGCTTTCGGCCAACCGACATAGAACGCGAGCTGCGTGATGATTTCCACAAGTTCCTCTTTGGTCACGCCATTTTCCTTGGCTTTGTTCAAGTGAAACGGAAGCTGTTCAAAGTTTCCGCCTGTAATCAACGCTGTGATGGTGACGATAGAACGATCGCGCGGCGCGAATTCCTTTTCCCGCGACCAGACTTGCCCGAACAGAACATCGTCATTCAATTCAGCAAATTTTGGCGCAAAATCGCCCAATAAATCTCTTCCTGCAGTTACTTTTGCCATAAAATCATCTCCTTAGGAATATTACATTCAGCATACTCCCTAGAGTGCACTTTAAGTCAAGCGCGAGTTCATAATTCTTTTCCGTTCTCAAAATATCGTACTGTTGTATCTTTGAAAATGGAGGTGAAAGCACATGGCCTGTTCAATTTGAGCATTCTCTGAAAAGGGTAGAAAATTCGGGCTTCATGTAAGAGCTTCTATTCGATTGCTTGTCATATATTAGTGTATAATGAGATTATTATAGCTTAGTGATGGAACGAGCTGAATTTTTTTGTTTTTTTAGATGGTAGGATGCATAAAAATTTGAAAGAGGTGGCCTATGGATAAGAAAAGAATTGTCATTTATACGCTATTATTTATAGCAACATTAGCGATAGCGACACAAGGATTCACGAATACTGGTTTGGACGGACTGCTTGTCCCGTTACTTTTTACCTTTGCCTATTTTACGATCATCTTTATTATCGCAACAATCATTAAAAGGCTCTCTGTCAAATGGTGTTGATGAGACATTTTATCTGTTGAAATAAGGGAGCCACATTCACAAACTCCAGAAGAGAATTTTTCTCTTTTGGGGTTTGTTTTTTTATATTGCCTGAAGCAGATTGAATTGGATAAAAATCCGATTACGGAAATGAATGAAGTTCCTGTAGCCGTAAGAGACTCTCTTGATGACCTTTATTTTGTTATTTATCCCTTCGATTACTCCGTTGGAGTAGGTATAGGAGAGACTGTTGAGAATGTATTCTTCGGCGACCTTGAGTGACTTAATGGCTTTTGTCATGTTGGGTGAAAGGGATTTATGGGTTTCATTCAGAAAATTTTTAAACAGTTCTTTTTCTTTATGGTTCACCGCATATTTGATAGTCTGATAGGCATCATAATTTGCTTTCAGAGTGAGGTCTATTCCCAATAGATAATCGACTACATCTTTATCGCACATGCCCTTTTTGAAGAGTCTGTGGTAGCGGAAATTGGTGAAGTCCAGCTTGTCTTGATCCATAAGCAGTAATTTCCAGTAGTTCTTCAATTTTGTATAATCGCG
>NZ_FJND01000018.1:0-57603 GCF_900067165.1 Trichococcus sp. ES5 | reverse complement strand
TGATTCACTTTGTTGTCCTTTGAGTAGCCAAATTTCTTCAAATCATCTGCTTTGACCGACTCAAAATAATAAGTCGTGACGTCATAGAAGGCAACCGAAAGGTTGCGGTCGAAAAACTGACTGATCTGCTTGTTCAAATGTTCCTCTAACTGGTTTTTCTGTGATGCCAAAAAAGGCAAGGCGCGATACATCTGTTCCAATTCACAAGGGAATTCGCTTGCGAAGCGATCTTTCCCCTCAAATGTGGAACGTTTTGAACCAGGGAACAATAATCGGGAGTAAACCATCAATGCGATTGGCGTTTTAGTAGGGAAATGAATGTTTGTTTCCTTTTTCTGGCGGTACTGCAGAAAAGAATCAAGCTTCAGTTGATCCCACAGCCATTGATAGACTTCATAGCCATAATTTTGTACCGGAGCGCCTGCGTCACTCGGTTGAGCACTGGCGTGCTCGATAAACGCGCTCACGCGTTGGGTGGCCATCGAAACTTCCGTATGTTCTTTTTCCAAGTTCATCTGGTCCACTTTTTTCTGAAGTTCTTCGATAGCGTTGGGGTTCTCCGCTAGTAACTTTTCTTTGTTTCCAAAATTTTGTATCACGCGAATCTTTGGTTTCTTTGTTTCGGGATCCCTGTAAGATTCCGCGATGCGCACGTATTCCTGATCCCGATTTTTGAAAATTTGAAGATACATTTCCGACACCACCTTTACAGCTATTATAACATATATACATCCATATATACAATATAAAAACAAGTGAAAAGTGCTAGAAACATTATAAAATTAACGTTTCTAGTACTTTTTGATTGATTAAACTGTAAAAGTCGGGAAAAAAACTAAAAATAACCATAAAGCATTGATTTAATTGGTTTTCAAGCATTTCCAGGTTAAGGTAAACCTAGTTATGTGTTGCGATACACCTAACTAGGTATCGGGCCGAAAAATACCGTTGAACCCTTGATTTGACGGCATTCTTATTCAATACTAGTTAGGTGTTCCCGGGAATCCAGGATACAAAGTATTCGTCTTCGGTTTTTCAAGATCGCTGGGAAACTGATCCACAGCGGAAGACGCATGATGCTAAAACTCAGCACCCATCATGTCTACCAAGATGAATTTTTTCATATCCTACGGCAAATTCAATCCTTGTCTTGGTGAGGAGACCCCGCAAATTTAAAAAAACGTTCGAACAAAGGGATTAGTATGCCCAAAAACACAATAACAATCGCATTTCGTGCTTCTTTTCGTCTCTAAGAGACGTTTTGAAAGGGAAAAAAATAACAGCTCTGCCAAAAATCCAATATTGCAGATGAAATAGAGTTGTTCATATCAAGATTTGGGGTGGTATGAATAATTCAGGTTTTTCTATCTTTTCTAAATTTGGGATACATATTTTTCGACTCTATGTAAGACCTAACCTATTTGTAGTGAAGTTAAACTTTATTTTTTATTCTTAATGGTCATTTTTCTTGTAAGTACAAGCGTTGGTAATTCCCAATAAAATCCCACCTAAAGCTACTAAATATAAATCAAAGTTACTTGTCAATAAAATGGAAGAATTTGTTGAATAAAACAGATAGGAACTAATCAATAGGTAGAAGGACACAAAAAAAATTGAGCTTATTTTCAATATACGTTTAGTATTTTCCTTTACTTTCAGCGATAAAAATAAAGGAATTAAATAAGCTATGAAAAAGAACAATGCACCCTGATATAGTAGTGTGAAATAAATATGTTCAACGATCCGATTAGGGTTTCTATAAGGATAATTATCTTCATAGAATTTTGCTAAAAATAGGCAGGTAACTGAAATGATAGGAAAAAGCTGATAGAAAGAAAACTTTTTTAACGTAGCCATTGCAACATCCTCCTTTACTCTGTGCAACAAAAAATCCACTCCTTTCTACATGAACAGACAGTGATAACAGAAGCAAATCTTATTTACAGTATATCGTCAGAATGAGGAAGTCTAACCAAATAGGCATAAATAAACCCCCTCCTGATAGTGACATAATGAATCAAGCCAACAAAATAGAACTTTTTCTAAGACCCTCTTAGTATATCGCTACCATCTCCATATTAAAAATAATATGGGGAGAACATGGTAGTGTGACGTCCTCCATTCTTTTTTATGAATGCAGCATCTCAAACGCCACACCGCTCAAAATGTAAAAAGTTTTTGACATTATCCCTTGTACTATGTACACTTGAAATGTAAAAAACATTTGACACAAGGGAGCTTATCGTATGCGAAAAAAGGATGAAATGGAGCAGCGGATGGCGAATAAATCTGCTAAGATTACATTGTTTGTTACTGTCACGGCCTTATTTATTATAGGGGGCATTGAGGCTTTTAGGAATGATATGAAAACGAATATCCTTCTGGTGATTGCTCAGTTTTCGGTTTCCCTTGTTATTTTACTTGAACGGTATTATTTATCTAAAGCGAATGGAGATGACTCATTCAAAAAAACACTGATACTGACTCTGGTTTTTGTAATCATTCTGTTGGCTATTCTACTAGGAACAGCGTCTTTAGCCTGATGAAAAATAATATCAAAGAACTCCGTACAGCAAAAAAAATCTCGCAACAAGAACTGGCTGACCGCTGCCACGTTACCCGTCAAACCATCAATGCGATTGAGAATGAAAAATATGACCCGTCTCTGCAGTTAGCTTTTGCTTTAGCGAAAAACTTAAACACCACGGTAGATAAGTTATTTATTTCGGAGCAGTAAAAAATTGAGAACGGACCAAACTTATACACATCATAGGGATACTCTCTTCTTCGGTGTCGCTGTTTTTACTCAATGGGGAAGGTATACTTTGATTATTGCCTTTTTAAACCATGTGTATATCCTATCTGTTAGTAAATCTGCATAAAAATCGTTCTCACTTATTCCTTCAGATGTTCTCTTTTATACTTGCCCTCTCTTTTAATAATCTGAGTAACTGCAAACCATCTGACTGAAAGGAACCTATTTTTTTAGGAAGTTTAAAAGGAATAAGGTTAATCACAAGCATGACTAGATTCAGATCGGCAACACCCGCTAGAAGAGTGCGAGTCCAACCCTCAGATTCTAAACGAAGCAGCAATACAGTTATCCCCATGAGGAATAGGTTCATCAATGGACCACTTAATAGACACAAAAATCGTTGCAATTTGTCCATTCCGCCATCCCATTTGCAACACCCGAAGTACGCCCATTGAAGATGAAAATGGAATCTTCCGACCTGAAAATCCTCCCGGTTATCTTCCCCGCTGCTTCCTAAGTAGATATGGGGGTTCGACTTGGATGTCAGCACCACTCCAATACCATGTCCAACTTCGTGTAGCAGCAGGGTAACTGGTATTACCAGAGTAAAGAAAACGAGTTGTATCATACTAAACTACCTTCTTCCATTCTAATTCTATATAACATGTTTGCCTCCCTGATCAATAGGTACTTTGGAATAAATGGAACTGGCCATATTGTCATTGTTTTTATCATCATACTTTTTCTGATTGTCTCGAGTACTCATTCTCACACCTTCTTTCTTTTCGAATTAGGTGGATCTATTCGATCGCAATATTCCATTGCTCTTTTGATAACTTAACTGGATTTCCCACTATTTTTATTTTTCCCGCTTTTCCACATCAAAAGAACAATCAGTGTGATATATCCGATTGAAATCCAATAAAATAGTGGCTCATTCAGTCTATCTCTTATACCAATCAGTACTAGCATGCTACCAGCCAACAAGGGAATGTATCTACAAAAGTCTCTTTTCATTTTTTTCTCCTATTCATAATAATCCTGAGAGGTGGTTGTTTAATGGGTAACGAGAGCCGTAAAATGATTGCTTCTCTCTGTTTACAATTGTAGGATCACTTGGATATTCGGCAACTCCTATCCGTGAAGTACAAGCTAATACGTATGTATTAAATTTATGCTTTTTCACAATCAGGGAAAGCCTCATTTGCTCACTCGTATAAATATGTTTTTTTCTAAACATTTTTTATGTTACTATTGTATCAAATAATTTATTTTTTCTATAGTTAGAACTTCAGAAAAGAGGAAATGTCATGGAGTTTTTCAGAAAAATGTGGCGATTTCTAGATCGTTGGAATACCATAACCGGTTATTTAATAGGAGGAATCTGGCTTTTATTTAATGGAAATTTCTACAACAATGGCATTACAGACATTAGATATGTTTACTTCTTTAATATCAGCGGCATACTAATGCTTGTTATCGTGGCCCTAAAGATTTTAGAAAAGGTTATGAAAAAAAAAAAAGAAAATACGTAATAATGTGGGACTACTAAGCTACCCCATTGGAAATTACCATCCTAGCCAACCCAAACAATTCGACAAAAAGTACACGTCAGCATCATAAAATTTTCAGTTACTTGCATAATAACTATAGAGATAAGGGGCCAAAGCAATATGGACGATAATATACCACCCTACTACGTTGATTTTCCTGAGTATAACGAATTCTCCCAAAGTTACTTGTGGCCTGTTACCGTAAAATACAAAGGACAGTCGGAGATTCATTTTTCTGTTTCAAAGTCGGACACGATCAATGCTTTTCACTCAATCGAAAACGGTTCAGAAGAACCTATCCTGATCGGATCCCGTTCTTTTGAAAGAAAAAATTTAGACTTTATGGCGTTTGAAGGCCGCACATATGCCTTTTCCAACTGATGGACCTTTATCCAAAGTCTTGTGAATTTAATAACAAAAAAAACGAACAGAAAGAAGAGAGGGAATGACTCATAGTCAGCGTTTCTCAATATTCAGTGTGCAAAGCTCATTTGCAATATTGCTTCTTCCTCTAATCAGCGGGGTCTTTTCTTATTCGTACTTGCCTGACCGAGTCGCCATCCACATTAACGAACTGGGACAAGCGGACAACTATCTCCCGAAGTTGGCATTTTTAATCGGGCTACCTGTTGCAGGCTTGCTTTTTCAACTTTACAGAGTGATGCGCTGCAAGAAAAAAGATCCAACAATGAATGTTTTCGGCTGGAATAAAACCAGCTCTAGTATCCTGTTATTCCCGATTTTCTTTAACATCGCCTATTTTTCTGCAGTTTTTTATAATTTGAGTGTTTGATTGGTTAGGTGACGATTTTGGGTACACTCTAAACAAACAAAAAAAGTCATATCCCAATTGAAACAGAAATATGACTAACAGAATAGTATATTTTATTTTCTTGTAGTCTTTGCTTTTGATTTATAACAGCATGACTGCTGTCTAACTTAGGCACCCAGACAAAATAAAAAACTGATTATGAGTCCCGTAGTCAGTTTTTTATTTGTATTGAATGTAATACCACCCTCATTTTTTAAGACTTATGCGATAAAATTCCACACTCACTTTAGCATACTATAAATACACTCCAGCAATGAAGCTGCCAGAATAATATTGATGAGCCTAAAATGTTTTTGATACATCCTTTGTATCATCATACCCATTCCAATCCAAGTGATTGTGGCAATGGTTCCGATTGTGGCAACAATCAGTTCAAACAATATTAGATCAAAAAAAGAAGTGTAGTAATCCGTTATATATCCGGTCAGAGCGGTTATACCAAACAAATAGATTTTCACATTCACAAATTGGAGCAAGAATCCTTTAAAAAAGGAGGCCGATTTTTCAGTACTTTCTGACTCAGGTTTGCTTACCGCGATATGAATGGCGAGCCATAGAATATACGCAGCACCAATATATTTCATTATGCCAAGGATATTCGGCATAAAAGCACTCACACCATAGACAAACAGTGCACAGATAATTTGAACTACATAATACCCTGCGAAGATGCCAAAAAATAAAGAGCGACCTTTTTTGTATCCATAATTTGTGACTGTATTCAATGCTAAAATATTCCCCGGCCCCGGAGTAAACGCGTTAATTATCGCATAAATAAAGAAATTCCCTAATACATATCCAGGCATTATTTTCTTCCTTTCTGTTTTTTTAGACTATAACATAAACCCTGTTTGTATAGGTTATTCTGATATTTTATGTTTTTCCATAGTTTAAAACTATGATAAAAATATAAAAATTATACTCTGTATTGTCGCAAAGCCTCAGTATATGTTACCCCCAATTCTGATAGTGCTTGCCCTTTGTTTAAAATGTACCCAATACGCATTTGTTCATTCTCTGCAAGTGGAAGTGCCACGATAGAATCGCCATGCAGATATTTCGGGAAAATTCCGCTGGAAATCGTATAACCATCCAAACCAATCATGAGGTTCACGATTGCCGCACGATCACTGACTTTGATACTCTTTTCTGCAGGTTCCATACTGAAAAGTTCTTCTGCAAAATAAGTGGAATTGTAATTGCCTTGAAGAAAACTTAAGCGAGGGTAAGGCTCTAAATCTTTAAGGGTGACAACACCCCTTTTTGCCAAGGGATGATCCGTTCTCAAAAATACATGGGGGCTGACGCTAAGTAACTCATAAAAGTCCAAATTATTTTTCTCTAACACTTTTCGCATGATGGTTTCATTGCTGTTGCTTATGAAGAGTATGCCTACATCGCTAAAACGATTCTTCACATCATCAATGATTTGAAATGTCTGTGTTTCATTTAAGATAAATTCAAAACGTTCCTGTCCGAACTGTTGCACCATTTCCACAAACGCATTAGCCGTGAACGTGTAGTGCTGTGTTGAAACACAAAACCGCTGTTTTACGGGTACATTAAAAACATATTTTGATTCCAGCAAATCCATCTGTTGCACTACTTGTCTTGCATAGCCTAAAAATTCCATGCCTTCTTTTGTCAAGGCAATTCCCGTCCGACTTCGCGTAAAAATACTGAACCCGATTTCTTTCTCCACCTCTTTAATCGCATTTGAAAGGCTCGGTTGTGAAATGAATAATCCCTTTGCCGCTTCTGTAATTGACCCTTTCTCTGCAACTGTGAGTAAATATTTCAAATGTTGAAATGTCATACTGTTCCCAACTTCTTTCATTAGCTTTTCTGACCTTATAATATTCTATTCTAGCACATACGACTGCGCTTACTGATCAAACGATGAGAACTGACATAGAGTCGTTATTTTTCGGCTGTAGCCGATGAAATTCAACATTGGCTATCATAAGAAAAGCTGAACGGGTTCGTTCAGCCCTGAAAGAAATTTAGGAAATCCGGCCCTGAATGAGCATCGTAGAGCGCAATGGGTCAGATTTATCTAATTTCCGAAGGACTTACCCGTGAAGCTGGACATCATTTTAGATGCATGAAACATTTTGCAAACTTGTGAAACTCCTACGGTGATGCACTTTTGAGTTGAAAAAATTTTACAAATTCCTATCACTAAAAACGAAATTTTTGAACCGGTGCTGACAATTGACTGCGGCATTCTTTTTTAAAGAGTAAAAATGATATAACCGAGTCTCTAATAGTCTTCTTTTATAACGAAGGGTAAGCGAATATGAACTACCACTGGCGTTGCATGAAAATTTTGACCATTCCATAGCATAAAAAAATCCTTTATAATGAGGGTGAATGACCTATCTAAGACCCTTACAAAATGGCTAACGACATGACTGTGTATTAAACAAAAAATAATCCTATGATTTATGGGAAAGAACGTGTCCATTCTGAACAATTCTAGATACCAATGCTTACCATCACGATTACGGTTCCCTTGATGTTGTTTTTGAATAAGCCCTTAGTCACTTCATTGAGCTATTTATTCTCTCTGTTTTAACTTCACATTATAAAGGACTGATACGATTGATAATGGATAAACTAAATGATGTGACAAATTCCTATAAAAAAAATTCAACTTTCTATATATTGAGTTTATTTTTTCAAGAACATATTCATGAGATTCCTTATATCACAATGGATGAGGTTGCTATTAGAACCTTTGTATCAAAAAGTCAAATTTCTAAATATGTCAGATATTTAGACTATAAAACGTACATTGACTTTAAAGATGCTTGCTTAGAATACCTTGAATCCTTAGAGAGACGCCGTCACGATTTTGATGTATATGATAATATGAAAGATAATATTTTAAATTTTACAAATACTATGATTTATTTTCTTAACTCTCTAACAAATTCTTTAGATTATAATCGCCTGGAGTTATTAATTAAACAGCTTACCTCAGCAAATACTATATATGTGTTTGCTCAAGGCGATGCTCGTTACCTCTGCCATCAGATCCAAACAGAACTACAAGTGATCAACAAGAATGTTATTATTTGCGATGTTGATTTTAATCATTCCTACGATATTAACGACAATGATTTATTATTAGTACTCAGTATAGACGGCAATACTTTCAAGTACAACAAACGCGTAGTGAAGAGACTTGAGGAAACAAATGGAACAAAATGGCTCATAAGTTGTCAGAGTAATATAAGATTCAAAGGGAAACAGTTACATGTTCCCATACAATATGAAAAATTCAATGCCTACTTTTTTAAGTATGTTATTGACTTATTAATCCTCAATTTAAAGCAAACCTATTAAGCTTGTTCGTCAAGGAAGTTTCTTTTAAAGAAACTTCCTTTTTGATTGCCGACATACCCCTTATACTTTGTGATAAGAACAAGGAGGAATATATATGTCATTTCCAAACAATTTTTTATGGGGCGGAGCAACTGCTGCGAATCAAACAGAAGGAGCTTACACTATTGATGGACGGGGCCTTTCAAATTTAGATTATATGCCTTACGGGGAATCACGTTTCCAAGTAGGTACAGGAAATTTGGATCCTAAATCTTTACCCGAGGATACTTTCTTTCCATCAAGAGTCGCCATTGACCATTATCACCATTACAAAGAGGATATTGCACTGATGGCCCAAATGGGATTCAAAGTCTACCGATTATCCCTCTCTTGGTCAAGAATTTATCCTAAGGGAAATGAATCCAAACCTAACCAGTTAGGCCTGGATTACTATCTGAATGTCTTTAAAGAGTGTCGAAAATATAATATTGAACCCTTAGTAACCATCAATCATTTTGATATCCCTATGTATTTAGTTGACGAATATGATGGATGGAAGAATCGTCAAACTATTGATTTTTATTTAAAATTCACTGAAACAGTGTTTACCCATTATAAAGATTATGTCAAATATTGGCTTACTTTTAATGAAATCAATATGGTCTTACATTTCCCTTTTGTAGCAACAGGCTTAACTTTTAAACCAGAGGATAATAGAAAGCAGATTACAACTGATGTGATCCATCATCAATTAGTCGCCAGCTCTAAAGCAACTCAGCTTGCTAAAAAAATAAACCCTGATTTTCAAATTGGATGTATGTTGGCTGCTGGAAGTTATTATGCTCAGACGCCGCGTCCAGAAGATGTATGGAAATCCATCCAAGATTCACGTGAAAGCTATATGTTTTCAGATGTCCAAGTAAGAGGAAGCTACCCTAATTATTATTTAAAACAAATCGAACAACAAAATCTCACTCTTCCTATTAAAGATGGTGATATCGAAGTTTTAAGAGACCACACTGTAGATTTTATTAGCTTTTCTTATTATTCTTCAAGAGTAAGCAGCGCCCAACCTGATGCTGCGAATCAAACCGAAAGCAATATTTTTGCTTCAGAAATCAATCCTTATTTAGAAACTAGCGAATGGGGTTGGCAAATTGATCCATTAGGATTTCGAATTACAATCAATGAAATTTATGATCGTTACAACAAACCTATGTTTGTTGTAGAGAATGGTTTAGGGGCTGTCGATAATTTAACAGAAACTGATGAGATTCATGATGATTATAGAATTGAATACCATAAAGAACATATCAAAGCCATGTCTGACGCAATCACTCTGGATGGTGTCGAATTAATCGGCTATACCTCATGGGCATGTATTGATTCTATTTCTAATGGAACTGGTGAAATGGCTAAGCGCTATGGTTTTATTTATGTTGACCGAGATAATTTCGGTAAGGGAACATTCAGACGTATTCCGAAAAAATCTTTTTATTGGTATCAAGAAGTAATTAAAAATAACGGTGAAAATTTAAATGAAAAATAAATGAAAAATAAATTTAATCTAACCTCATTATTTCATTTCTTTCTTCTTTTATTCGGATCTTTAGTCATGGGTTTCGGAGTTTCATTATCCATATCAACAGGTTATGGGAGCGATTCTCTTTCTTGGGTCTGGCAAGGGATTTCACTTCATACTAATTTAACTTTAAATCAATCCAATATGATCATCACTTTACTAATGCTGATTCCACCTTTACTTTATGACCGCGCTCAATTAGGTATTGGGAGTATTCTCCAACCTTATATTGTTGGAGCAACTGCCGAATATACATTAAACCAAGGACTCAGTAATCCGGGCAACTTTCTTTTCTTGATTATGGGTATTTTATTACTTGGGATTGGAGCCGGTATATATACTAGTGCAAATCTAGGTAAAGTACCTTATGATGCATGTGTTTTTTGGATTAGTAAGGTCACTAAGAACTCAATTGGGTTGATTAGAAGTTTAGGAGATCTGTGTCTCTTTATTATTGCTTGGTTGCTTAACCAGCATCTTATTATTGGTCCTTTAATCTCCGTATTTCTGATTGGTTACATTCTAAACACTACGTATAATTTAATTAATAAGTTTTTACAAAAGAGTAAATAAACGGCATTTGAACCCTAGTGTTGCATTAAATCGATAGATTGATTGACATTCCGTTAGGTCTGAAAACAGCAAGAAAATAGTGACTCTTTTATAATTTTATCAACAAAAGATACCCTTTTTATTCACCATACCCCTGCGTAGGAAGATAAAAAATAGACGTAACCTTACCTAACTTAGGTAAGCTCGCGTCTATTTTTCTATTTAGTTGGGATTTTATCGCAGCCTCATTGGTCGTGATTGTATGTGATAAAAAGTAGTTCAGTTAGAAGTTCATCCTTACTGTTCACTTTTTTTAATTTGGGATAGTTTCTTGTTGAGGGTGTACAGCATTTTTTCGCTAAATTGATCGGATGCAATTTGAGACATGGCATCGATTGTAAAACCTTGCATCATATCGAACATCGGATGTTCTTCCACATTACCTAAGTATGTCGTTACGATCGCTTTTGTTTCTTCATTTTTAAAAAGTTCTCCCACTGTGCAACGGGTAGAGTAGACATCATCCGTTATAACAAGTTCTTCCATTTCCACATCGCCTAATTCCGGCATATCGAACCAGTTTGCAACGAATCCCCCTTCTTCTTCAGGGGTAAAATAACTTTCGTTCGGGTTGTCCACTTTATTGAACATCGCTACATCTTGCAGGCTAGTGTTCCCATCCTTGGCGAATACCTTGACTTCATTTATGCCCTCTTTCAGGGAAATGTTTTCAAAGACAAAGATTTTATCCTCACTTGTAAGGGTAGTCGTTTCCCCTCCATTTACAGATAGGTTCACTTCATTACAGTTAGAATAGACTTTGATATCGATCGTATCATCCGTCCGATCGACAAAACGTTTGCCTGTAATATGCACAAATTTTTCATCACTCCAATGTGCCTTATACAGATAAAAAGCATCCTTCTTAATCTTTCTATCATAGGTGATGAGCCCTTTGTTGTTTCTTCCCTGTACACCGCCCTCATCTCTGATGTTCGCACCGAAGTCAAACATGTTCCATGCATACGTTGCCCAAAGGAAGGGACGTTTTTCAAAAATCTTCCACACGGTTTCATGATAAAGCGCATGGTATTCCTCAGAATAGTCTTTTATTTTTGGTTCACTGCTATGGTATTGTAAAATTCCTTCTGCACCATATTCTGAAATCGCCAGTTTTACAGTCGGATTTTTCTTATGGAAACCATCTAACCAGCCCGCAAAGTCCCCTGCTTCACCGTTATACCAACCAAAATATTTATTGTATCCAATCGTATCCGTCACATAATTATAGTCATCTTCATCTTCAACGAACATGACGTTTGCCATTGTAGTCAATCGGGTAGGGTCTTCCTTTTTCGTTAACTCATTCAATTCATTCACGAGTTTCCTTAGCTCAGGTCTTTCCCCACTAATTTGAATTTCATTCTGGATTCCCCAGAACAGGATAGACGGATGATTAAAGTTTTGTCTAATCAGTTCAACCATCTGTTGTTTGGCATTAATGCCTTCTAACTCTGTTTTAGACATCAAAGAGATATTGGATTAATCAGCGATATTGTTGCGAAAAACAACGCACCCATAAGCGAACGAAAATCACTCGAAGAATTTTATCACTCTTTATCCATTGTCAGCAGAAAAAACGCCCAAAGCATCGGTGAATTACTCGTAAATTTATTTGCACATGCTTATATTGAAACGCAATCGCTAGGGGCAGAACGGGTTGTCTCCACTCTCAATAGAGAAGAATTAAAACTAGCAATAGCTGAGAGTAACGATCAGATAGAGGAGCGTTTTCGATTAGAAAAAGAGATTGTCGATGCTATCGCCCAAGGAAATAAAGATAAAATTACCCGTATTTTAAACGACTCCAACAAAGATATATTATTGATTTTTTTAAATCGAATACCTGAAAGCCCTATTCGATCTGCAAAAAATATCGTATTGGTTATGAACACAATTTCCAGAACCGCAGCTGAAAGAGGCGGTGTTCATCCTCTTTACATTCATCATATTTCCGAAAAATTTGCGATTTTGATTGAAAGAGCCTCCAGCCTTTCCGTCTTAAAACAGTTGGGGGAAGCGATGGTTTATGAATACTGTGCAGCTGTAAGAGATTTTTCTACCCGTCATTATAGTCTTCTTGTTAAAAAGGCCGTGAATTACATCCATATGCATCTAGAAGAGGATTTATCATTATCTATCATTGCTGATGAACTTTACGTGAATGCCTCACATCTTTCACGTAAATTCAAAGCAGAAACGAGCAAGAGCATCGTTGACTATATTAATCAAAAGAGAATAGAAGAGGCGAAACGCTACTTGGAACGGGGAAATGTATCGATTACAGAGGTTGCGCTCATGGTAGGATTCAATGATCTAAATTATTTTAGTAGGGTATTTAAAAAAACGACTTCGCTTTCTCCTTCGCAATATAGTAAGCACTGTTTTACGGAGACTTAACAAGGCATAAGCGATTTAACCTGGAGACTTTATTTTATATTTGAGTTAATATTTGAACATTTATTGTCGTGTGGGTTATACTTGGATTATCTGAACAACAAGGAGGAATTTGTTTGAAAAAGTTAATCTTATGCTTTCTCACTACGGCTCTGCTGAGTGGCTGTGGTGCTGCGAGTTCACAGGCGAGCATAAATAGTGAGGTTGCGGAAAATGAAGAAGCAACTGTCCTGTATACAGGAACGGTTATCGACAGCAGCGAAACGCATGAAGGCGGTTTGTTCGTGTCTGACTTAGTTCCGGTAGAATCTTCGGAAGCTGCTTCTTTCGATGAAGTCATCCTGTTGATGGAAGATGTTTCCTTGACCGACTTATCCTCCGGTGAAACTATACCTCTGTCAGCATTGGAAAACGGAGACAGCGTGACAGTCACCTTAGTCGAGCATGCCCCCACCACGATGTCCATCCCTCCGCAGATTCCCGGCATGGGGATCGTAAAAGTAGAAAAATGAAATAATCAATCCAAACACCCGATACGAGCCCAACCAAAATTCGGTTAGGCTCATATCGGGTGTTTTTCCAAGAAGTTTATAAAGAGTCAATAAACGATGCGCTACAATTTATTCAGCAATATTTTCAACAGCATGGAGAGGAATTTATTAAACAGCAGCTGTCTCAATTTTTTATTTGGGACGGCTCTTTATAATTAAGATACGCATCTACGCAGTGGATAAGTACCTTTGATAGTTCATGCATTTGCAAATAAATACCCGTTACGCTACTGGTGGTGTTCCTTCGGCGTTTGATACAACTGCATCGATCTGGACTAAAGCATCCATAGGCAGCGCTGTCTTTAAGGAATATGGTGACTGCAACAACATCATCCATATCATGGGCAACACTTTCGACGATTGCTTTCATATTTTTCAGGCATTGTTCCGCCTGCTCTTTCACGCCACCGGCTACCATTTTGCCTGTTGCTGGATCCAGCGGTAACTGAGCGGATAGATGATTGTAATGGGAAAAAGCTACCGATTGTGTAGATAGAGAACTTTTTGGTGCGTTTTCTGTATTTCTTGCTAATACTGTGTTGTAGCCACTCATTATATTTGTATTCCCTTTTAGATAATTTTTTAGCTTACGGCAGCAACCCATTAAAGCGGTTACTATCGCATTTACTATAGCAAGCGGACTGTTTTTTGAGTATGTGTACCTTGCACGTTTTTACACCGACTCTGTGCAATGGGCACAAAAACAGATAATG
The DNA here is from genome assembly GCF_900067165.1 of Trichococcus sp. ES5. Classification (NCBI taxonomy): domain Bacteria; kingdom Bacillati; phylum Bacillota; class Bacilli; order Lactobacillales; family Carnobacteriaceae; genus Trichococcus; species Trichococcus sp. ES5. The sequence goes on along the minus strand of NZ_FJND01000018.1, from coordinate 43,278 downwards.
CTAGCCAACCACAAGTTCGGCTGACCAGCATTATCTGTTTTTGAATTCATTCTGACATCGCACGTCTGGTTGATGTGCAGAACAAACTTACTTTTTCATCGTTTTAAGGATAAGGGAAAGAACGAATATCAAGATGATGGCTCCTATTAGTGCAGGTGCGATATAAAATCCTCCGATTGCAGGTCCCCAAGCTCCGAACAATGTTACACCTAACCAGGAACCAACAAAACCTGCAATGATATTTCCGATAATGCCACCGGGAACATCTTTACCCAGAAAAGCTCCAGCGAGTGCGCCTAAAATACCACCGACAATTAATGACCAAAGAAAGTCCATTTTTTACTCCTCCTTCTTATATAGAAGCCTACAGTAACCATGTGTCCAAACCTTGCTCGTTACACTGCCATTATATAAGGAATAACCTATATTATAAAGTATTTACACTCGAAGCGAGTCGGCTCCCGAAAAGAGAAACTTGGATGTATCAAATAACTTTCTCACAATGATATAAATTTAGTTGGACACAACTGAACCCATAAGAGGAAAATCACTTTCTACAGCAGGCATTATTTACCTGTTCGGCTGTTTTGTTCTTGATTATAACGATCTCCTACAATTTCTAATTGATCCACTGCATGATTGATGTCGTTCAGTTCTTGTTTGCTGAAATGAATAGCCGTTGCACCCGTATTTTCGTCTATTCTACTCAATTTTGTTGTTCCTGGGATGGGTACAATCCAATCTTTTTGTGCCAATAACCAAGCCAGCGATACTTGCGCAATCGTCGCTTCTTTTTCATTGGCAATCTTTTGCAACAGGTCCAGAACTACTTGATTAGCTTTGAAAGCTTCTTCAGTAAAACGTGGAAGTTCTGCACGATTATCGTTTTCGCTAGCTATAGCATCTCTTGTCAATTTTCCGGTAAGAAATCCTCTACCCAAAGGACTGTAGGCAACTAAACCAATTTTCAACTCTTCCAAAGTCGGGATCACTTCTTTTTCCAATTCTCTCCACCAAATAGAATATTCGCTTTGGACAGCTGCTAAAGGTTCGACGTGATGTGCACGACGAATTGTTTCTGCACTCGCCTCAGATAATCCCCACTGCAGTATTTTCCCTTCCTTCTTAAATTCCTGCATAGTCTGGGCCACTTCTTCAATCGGAATATTAGGATCCACCCGATGAATATAGTACAAATCAATATAATCCGTTCCCAGACGTTTTAAAGAGCCTTCTAGAGAATTTCTCAACGTTTCTTTCTTGCTCTCTGGGTAGTAGGAATTTCCATTAATGTTAAAGCCGCCTTTTGTCGCTAATTGAATCTCTTTACGAAATGTTTGAATAGCTTCACCGACTAATTCTTCATTGGTATAGGGACCGTATACTTCTGCGGTGTCAAACATTGTCACTCCGGCATCAAATGCATGCTGCACAACTTTCATCATTTCATTTCGATCTTTCACTGGCCCTCTGTGATGATTCAAACCCATACAACCAAAACCTAATTCCGATGTCACTAATCCTTGACTGCCTAAAGTACGTTTATTCATATCGTTACTCCCCTTCTATTTTATGTAAGAAAAGCTGAACGGGTTCGTTCAGCCCTGAAAGAAATTTAGGAAATCTGGCCCTGAATGAGCATCGTAGAGCGCAATGGGTCAGATTTATCTAATTTCCGAAGGGCTTACCCGTGAAGCTGGACATCATTTTAGGTGCATGAAACATTTTGCAAACTTGTGAAACACCCACGGTGATGCACTTTCACTCTGGAAAATTGTATAAATTCCTATATTTGAACAAAAGAATGAAGCTGAATACCATTGTCCTGTTGTTCATTATTAGTTTACTTGTTAAAGTCCACTTCAAGGCAAGCGTTTTCTTTATTTCTTCACCTTTTACTTGTCTTTCTTTCTGCAGCTGTATCTCTTATCATCCCTCCCCTCTGTACTAAGTCTGTATAAATGTTAAAATAATGAAGTGATTGAAATCAATTGAAGAGGTGGGAAATGTGGAAACATTGATTTATAATCTTTTAGCTTACATAAACAATTCTCTTGATAAAGATATTAACTACCACATAGCGAAAACATTGCTCGAAAATTCTCATAAAATCGAGGGATTTTCATTAGAAACAGTCGCAGAGGTATGTAATGTAGCGCCTTCTACAATTAATCGTTTCTGCAAAAGAATTGGTTTCAGAAATTTTTCAAGCTTAAGAAATTCTGTAATGAAGTATGGGGCATCTCTTGAAAAAAACGATACTGCCCTAAGTGGCGATAGCTTTATAGCGCAATTAAAAGAAAACGTGGAAATAATTGAAAATATCCCAAAAGAACAGATCGAGCGGATTGTAAAACAGATCAGCAAATCCCGCAGAGTTGTCATACTAGGTTTTGAAAAGAATCAAATCCAAGCTTTGGAGTTGCAAAAAAAAATACTTCTGGCAGGGAAATTTTGTGAATGCAATACAAACATTTTTAAACAAATGGATGCTCTGGATATATTGACAGAGGAAGATATGATCATCACTATTTCTATCCAGGGATACTTACTCTCAGAGGAATTCCTCTTATTTGAAAAACTTAAAAAGACAAAGGGAAAGAAATTACTCATTACCTTCTCGGAGCCACGTCAACATCTGGAATTGTTTGATGAAATTTTACAATGCGGAAAAATTGAAAATAGTGCTGTCAGTAGCCAAACCTTATTAAGATTGTTTGATGTATTGTTCCATTGATTCTAATAGCACCATCCTTCTCAGCCATAAACTGGTCTCCTTTTGACCAGTTTTTTTTGCATCACTAAATTATAATGAAATCAGAAACAAAAAAAGTCGAGAGAAGGAATAGCATATGACATTTCCAAAAGGTTTTTTATGGGGCGGAGCCCTAGCTGCAAACCAAGCAGAAGGTGCTTACAATATAGATGGGCGTGGACTTGTGCAAACAGACGTCACAACTGGTGGCTCGGTTGATTCACCCCGTTTTGTCACTTATATCGATAAAGATGGGAATCCAGGGAAAGCAAAATCAATGGGACATAATGGCCAGATTCCGGAAGGTGCAAAATTCGCTGTCCTAGAGACTGAATATTATCCCAACCACCAAGCAGTGGACTTTTATCATCGTTACAAAGAAGATATCAAGTTGTTTGCTGAAATGGGCTACTCAATTTTGCGTTTATCCATCTCATGGGCTCGGATTTTTCCCAATGGTGATGACAAAGAGCCAAACCAAGCGGGTCTTGATTTCTATCGTTCAGTTTTTGAAGAATGCCGCAAATACAATATCGAACCCTTGGTTTCCATTTGGCATTTTGACACACCCCTTGCTTTAGAAGAAAACTACGGTGGTTGGACCAACCGGAAACTCATTGATTTCTATGTAAAGTATGCGGAGACAATCTTTCATGAGTACACAGATTTGGTCAAATATTGGCTAACCTTCAACGAAATCAATAATACCACTATGTTCCTTGATATGTTTGGTAGCACAGCGTCTGATGAGGCGTATCAAGAAGGCTACCAAATCCTGCATAATCAATTCGTGGCCTCGGCTAAAACTGTGCAATTAGGGCATAAAATCAACCCAGACTTTTTAATTGGCAACATGATTTGTGGGATTACATTCTATCCTGGAACCTGTGATCCGGCTGATATTTTGGCCAACCAACACAAGTGGGAATCCGGTATCTATTACTGTGGTGATGTCCAAGCCAAAGGTAAATACGGTACTTATGCCAAACGTCTCTGGAAAGAGCACAATGTTGTGCTCGATATCACGGAGGAAGATCTTCAAGACCTTAAAAATGGGACTGTTGACATCTATACTTTCTCATACTACATGTCTAACAATATTACCACACACACCGATCAAGAAATGGTTTCCGGTAACTTCTCAACCGGGGCCAAAAATCCTTATTTGACCTATTCAGATTGGGGATGGGCGCATGATCCCATTGGTCTTCAATACTATCTTGAAAAAATCTATGATCGTTATGAATTACCACTGATGGTGGTAGAGAATGGTCTAGGTGCCTTTGACAAGGTGGAAGAAGATGGCTCAATCCATGATAATTACCGTATTGACTACCATCGTGCTCACATTCGTGCAATGGCAGATGCTATTGATAACGGGGTTAACTTAATTGCTTATACCACTTGGGGCTGTATTGATATTGTCTCAGCGGGAACTGGTGAAATGCGTAAACGATATGGTTTCATCTATGTGGATATGGACGATGAAGGTCATGGGAGTCTTGACCGGACACCAAAAGATAGCTTTTACTGGTATCAGAAAGTAATTGAAACTAATGGAGCAGTTTTGTAAAACTAATTTATACTAAAATCAGAAATAAAAAAATCGAAAGAAGGAATAGCATATGACATTTCCAAAAGGTTTTTTATGGGGTGGAGCTACGGCTGCAAACCAATTAGAAGGAGCTTACAACGAGGGTGGTAAAGGACTTTCCATTTTTGATATGGTTCAATTTGTACCAAAAGAAGAGCGTGGAAATGAAATTGAAATGGATGTCAGAAGCAAAAAAGAATTAGAAGATCTTTTAGCAGGAAAAGGTGGCGACAATTTCCCGAAACGCCGTGGTATCGACTTCTATCACCGTTATGAAGAAGATATTGCACTGTTTGCAGAAATGGGTTTTAAAACATTCCGTATGTCCATCTCTTGGCCGCGTATTTTTCCAAATGGTGACGAGACAGAGCCAAATGAAGAAGGACTAGCTTTCTATGACAAAGTCTTCGATGAATTATTGAAATATGGTATTGAGCCACTTGTGACGTTATCACACTATGAAATTCCACTTACATTAGTTCAAAAATACAATGGCTGGGCAGATCGACGCGTAGTTGAATTCTTTGTTCATTATGCAGAAACGGTATTTGATCGTTATAAAGGAAAAGTGAAATACTGGTTAACGTTCAATGAAATCAATGTTTCAACGATGTCTCCATATATTGGTAGTGGTATTCTGATAGATGAGGTAGAACACAAGGAGCAAGCGGTTTATCAAGCCTTACATCATCAGTTTGTAGCCAGCGCCAGAGCGGTCAAGGCCTGTCATGAAATGATCCCTGATGCCATGATTGGTTGTATGCTAGCTCGTATGGAAGTCTATCCGGAAACTTGCAGTCCGGATGATGTATTAGAAGCACTGAAAGAGGATCAAATGAATCTGTTCTTCACTGACGTTCAGGTTCGTGGGTATTATCCAAGCTTCATGTTGAGTTATTTTGAAGAAAATGAAATTAAGATTGACATGCTTCCTGGCGATGAAGAAATATTACTGCAACATACAGTGGATTACTTATCCTTTAGTTACTACATGTCAATGGTTGCCAGCGGAGCACCTGATAAGAAGAAGGAAAAAGGGAACTTCTTCAGTGGTGTGAAAAACCCTTATTTAGAGTCATCTGATTGGGGATGGCAAATCGATCCTAAAGGATTGCGTATTACCTTAAAGAAAATGTATGATCGCTACCAAGTACCGTTGTTTATCGTAGAAAATGGACTTGGAGCCTATGATAAAGTAGAGGCAGACGGCTCAATCAACGACGATTATCGTATCGATTACATGCGTGCACATATTGAGCAAATGAATGAAGCGATCAAAGAGGGTGTAGATCTTATGGGGTACACAAGCTGGGGTTGTATCGATTTAATCAGCGCAAGTACCTCTGAAATGTCCAAACGTTACGGCTTCATCTACGTTGACCAAGACGATTATGGCAATGGCACTTTAGAGAGAAGCAAGAAAAAATCATTTGATTGGTATAAGCAGGTAATTACTACAAATGGAGAAAAACTATAGATAGAACTTAAGAAAATACCTCCACTATAATGTTTTGTGCACAATCGTGTGCCTCTTCATTATAGTGGAGGTATTGTTGATTTAACGATTTCGCGAAGAAGAAACCATAGAACAGATCCTTGGTCGGCATTTATTGATTATTTTTTACAGGACCTCATTGTGTAGGATCAAGAAAACGATACCAATCATACCCTGTCGTTACAGTTGGCTTTAAAGCTATATGCAAAATAGACATAGTCCGCTGCACCAACTATGCAATCTATTCATATAAAAAATGTTATAATGAAGCAGATACTGTCAATATAACTAAACCCAAAGGAGACTATTGAGGAGGTGGCAGAATGGTACCTGACCCCGCTAGGTGGATGAGGCGATTCAACTTAACAAAACGGGAAGGCTCGCTGCCTTCTCAAGAGGAGGATTATAATGAAAAAAAATGTATTCAAACACGAGTCCTATTACAATAACATTTTCGCGGTTCTAAAAGAGAATGACCGCGAGCAATTCCGCACCCTTTTGCTGACGCTTCACGAGCGAGACCAGGCGGAGGTGCTGCGCCGCTTATATCCTGAAAATAAGAAGAAAATCGAAATTTTTTTAACAGCAAAAGAATTCGCTGATGTACTGGGCTGGATGGATGTGGATGAGCAAGCAAACTTGCTGAAGGATTTTAAACCCGAATATGTGCGGGAAATTCTCCAGAGGATGTCACGCGACGATGCAGCGAGTATGTTGGCTAAAACAGGATCTGAAGGCAAAGCCATTCTGAATCAACTGAGCGACCAGGATCGAGCCGACTTAGAAGAGTTGCTGGCTTACCCGTCACAAAGCGCTGGCTCGATTATGACAAAAGAATTTGTGAGCGTTTCTCCCAATTCCACTGTCCATCAAGCCTTTAATCAAGTGCGTGCACAAGCTCCAACTGCAGAAATCATCCAATATCTGTATGTCTTGGATGCGCACGGTATCTTACTCGGGATTTTGTCCATACGTGATTTATTCCTTCTCCCTGCAGAAGTGATGATCGGAGATAGGATGTCCTCACACTTCATCCACGCGCGACTCGAGGATGATCAAGAAAAAGTAGCCCGGCTGATCCAAGATTACGACTTAGTGGCGCTGCCTATCCTGGACGACAAAAATATCCTCAGAGGGATTGTAACGGTGGATGATATCATGGACATCATGGAAGACGAAGTAACTGAAGACTTTAACGAGTTCTCAGCCATTACGACCACTTTTGACCGGCCAGAAACCGTCTGGGAAATTGCTCGTACACGCTCACCATGGATCATCATCTTACTCTTTATGGGAATGCTTAGCGCAAGTCTAATCAGCTCATTTGAAGAAACGCTCAATCAAGTAGTCGTTTTAGCCGCCTTTATTCCTATCATCATGGACTCCGCGGGTAACGTAGGAACCCAGTCGCTAGCAGTGGCCGTTCGAGGCTTGATTTTGAAAGAACAGGATGAGCGCATCGGACGTACCATTTGGAAAGAATTTATGGTGGGGATGTGTATCGGTCTTTTGGCAGGAATTGTTTTATCGCTTGTCATTCTCATCTTTTACAGAAATGCTGTCCTCGCGCTCATACTGGGGATAACCATTTTCATCACACTGAGTCTTTCTACCATCAGCGGGACAGTTGTTCCTATTCTTATCAATACGTTAAAATTCGATCCAGCCATCGCATCCGGACCATTCATTACCACCATCAATGATATTTTAGGACTCTATATTTACTTTTCTATCGCTTCATTCCTGCTCCATCTTATTTAACGTTAGAAATAGTATTGTTCTTCATGGAGTAATTGATAAAAAAGCAAAAAACACCTCGACTATAATGAACAAGCCCGCTCGTGGGCTTATTCACTATAGTCGAGGTGTTGTTGATGGAATCGTCTGTTTTACCGAGTGAGAATTTTGGTTAGTGCATCAATTGGTTTTCAAACTTAATTTTTCCAACGCTTCTTTGCTGACAATGAAATATTGTCGGCCTCTTTTTTCCAATAATCCTTCTTCACGGAATTTGTTGAGCGTGTATAACAAATGTCGGTAGCTTACTCCCACATACTCCGCTGTCTCTGTCAGTTTTTCTTGAAAATAGCCATTATTCTCAATTTGAAGAATATACTTTGCTAATCTATTTTTGAGTTCATAATCTTGCATAGCTGTGTAATGCTCTGTTCTTTTAAGCAATTTATCACCTAAATATTTTGATAAATGAAGAAGAAAAGCATTATCCTCCAGCAGCTGTTTTTTCGCTGATGCTAACGGAATCGCCAGACACGTACAGTCATTTATAGCTACAACATCTTTTGAATGTTCTTCTGCCTAGATTAAAGATAATTCACCAATAAAATCATTTTTCTCTAGAAACTGAATGAGTGCGCGCTTTCCGTTTTCATGCACTAAATAGATCTTTGCCCTCCCATCCAACAATAAGAATAAGCAGCGAATATCTTCGTCAAAACGCACAATATATTCATTGCAGGAAAATTTGCCCTACAATAAACAGACTATTGCGTGTTATAAAGGCATTAACGATGGCTTGTGGTCTCAATTGGAAGAGGGCTTGATTTCTCGCGAGAAAGTTTTAAAAACACGCTTCTCCTTATTTTTGAAAGAATTTCAGATAGATGAGAGTGGATCAAAAGTAGAGGCGATGTACCGTGAGCATTTAAACCAAGGCCATTCGACCATTACCCACGCAACTGAATTATTGGACACATTAAGTGGGCAAGGATACAAATTATATATTGGCACAAACGGCGTAGGCAATACGCAAAGAAAAAGATTAGCAGATTCCAAGCTGCAAGGCTATTTTGAAGATATTTTCATATCCGAAGAAATCGGGCATGAGAAACCGAATGCCCTCTTCTTTCAACATATTTTGGATACTTTGAACGCAAGCCATAAAGAAGAATTTTTAATGATCGGGGATCGCTTATCCTCAGATATCAAAGGCGCTCTCAACATAGGAATGGACTGCGTCTGGTTTGACCGTAAGAAAAGTCAACCTGATCCATTCGCCCCGCAAAGCACATACACTGTATCAAACTTAATGGAAATAGCCGCATTATTGGAAGGTTAGTTGACAGAAATGAGCAGGCAAACACCCGATACCAATCCGACCAGATGTTGGTCAGGCTAGTATCGGGTGCATTTTGTTATAGGATCCAACTTTGTGCGGTTGCTTGTTACGGAAATTGCCTGGTGGTCAAACAATGCCTTTTATGTCAGATCTTGTCTTCATCTCCCGGAACATATGTTGTTTCTTGTTCCAAAACATCTTCCATTGCCTCGACATCGGGATGAGAATCCTTTTCCGGCGCATCTTCAAGGATATCTTTGGCTACGCCTGGATCTGGGTTCATCGGTTCCAAGTTCAACGCACTTTCCTTATTCAACAAGTCATCCACAATCACAATGATTTCGCCATCATCCAATTGTTTTTGGTACCCATCCAACAAAGTGTCCTCTTCCGCTTCAGAGTCGGGGTTTTCGGTGTTGGTCACGTAATCATCACTCGTGAAAATGGGGAACATATTCAGGATTTTTTCCCAAAGCGAAAAATGTTCGGCATGATGCTCCTCCAATTTGATCTGTGCATCTGTGGAATCATCCAATTCCTTGTATGTGTTATCTTTATTTGTGACAAGCGTAATGTCTGATTCCGCGTACCCTTCCTTACGCAAATCCTCTAGAACAGCATGAACTTCTGAAATGGTGCGGTAGGAGCCTTTTACAAACTTAGCCATAATCATTACCTCCACATTCTTATTCGATACTCTGTTACAACTCTATTTTATAGAAACTTGGCTGCACTATCAAAGATTAACCCTTCAACAACAAAGATGAAGGTAAAAACACCGCCAAAGTCAGCTGATACCTGGCTGACTTTGGCGGTGTTTAGTGTTTATTCCCAAACGGGTATGGACGATTTGTTGGTGACCTCATCTATGATTTTTTCAACTTCAGGAGTTTGATAGTAATCGACGATGATTTGGAAATCAGGGTCTTCGCTTTCATCTTCTCGAGCAGCAATCACGTTGTAATAAGGTTTGGATGAGTCGGCCACGGGTTCAAGGAAAATGGCGTCCTCAGTAGGCACCAAGCCTGCATCAGCAGCCATGTCATTATTGACTACGGAGGCATCGACGTCCGTCATGGCGCGAGCCGTCTGATTGGCAGCCAAGACCGTGAATTTGAGGTTTTTCGGATTTGATGTGATGTCATTTACAGTAGGCAACAAGCTCTTTTCTGCATCCAATTCAATCAATCCGGCAGCCTGCAACAACAGCAAGGCTCTGGATTCGTTCGAAACATCATCCGGTATTGCGATTTCCCCACCATCCGGTATTTCATCTACAGATGTGTGTTTTTCAGAAAAAAGCCCCATCGGATTCAGTGTCGTATACGCGATTGTTGTGTTGCTGTATCCAGCATCTTCATTCACTTGTTCCATGTAAATTTCAGTCAAAGCCGCGTGCAGATCAATTTCGCCCTCTTCCAAAGCTTGGATCGGTTTCACATATTCCGTGAATTTTACCAGCTCGATTCTTACGGGCTCGTTGTTTTCTTCAAGTTGTTCTTGAACATGTTCCCACACCTCATTCCGTTCACCGACAACGCCAATTTTCACAGTCCGGATATCTTCTTGAGCCGCTTCCTGGCCACACGCAGCGAGAAACAATGCCGCTGCCCCAACCGTTACTAAACTTTTAAATATTTTTTTCATGTTTGTCCGCCTCTCCCCATACTTCGTTTAATCGATTTTCCCTGTCTTCTTCCAAAGGGATCATTCGCTCATGGTTTCCCTCTTTTTTATAAAAATCCTGATGGTACTCTTCCGCAGGATAAAAGATGCTTGCAGGTGAAATTTGCGTGACGATCGTTGCAGCGATTGCCAGCTTATCTTTCAGCTCCTCTTTTGAGCGTTCCGCAATTTCTTTCTGTGTTTCCGAGTGATAAAAGATTTCCGGACGGTACGACGAGCCGCGGTCCATGAACTGTCCCATGGCATCTGTCGGATCCGTTTGTTGCCAATAAATATCCAGCAACTCCCCATAGGAAATCACACTATTATCAAAAGTGATCTGGATCGCCTCTGTGTGCCCGGTTCCTCCTGCCTTCACTTCCTCATACGTCGGATTTTCTTTGAAACCGCCGGTATAGCCTGAAACAACGGACTCGATTCCAGGTCTTTCATCAAACGGTTCAAGCATGCACCAGAAACATCCTCCGGCAAGCGTTGCAATTTCTTTGGACATAGTCTTATTCTCCCCCCAAAAATGGCGTTCCGCCAATTCATAACATTTTTTCATTATATAGCAGGAAGTTACTTTTAGATAGTGAAACAAAATCGATCACTGATGATCGTTTTTTCCGAACACCACAGAATGTCCCTTCTGAAAATCATTGACTTTTCCTGTAATTAAATTATCCTATAAACATACCAGAAATGAGTGTTATGAAAATCGATGCGTTTTCATCGGAAGCGTATTGATGATTCAGGATAGCGAGGGAAACATGCAAAAGACAAAAAATCAGACACAAATCTATGCCTTTGTTACAGTGCTGCTGTGGGCATCGGCATTTGTTTTCACAAAAATCGCGCTGACTTACTACACGGCAGAAGCGATAGGCGTTCTCCGTTATGTGATCGCTTCGCTATTATTCATTGTAATCGGGGTTTTCCAAAAAATTGGATTGCCGGAGAAAAAAGATATCCCTAAATTCCTGCTGGCCGGTGCTTTAGGGTTTTCGCTCTATATGATCACCTTCAACCAGGCTTCAAAATCGCTGACGGCCGCAACAGGCAGTGTTGTCATCGCCTCCGCACCTATCTTGACGGCCCTGTTTGCTTGGATGATATTCAAGGAACGAATCCGCTCGCTGGGATGGGTCGCAATCATCATTGAATTCATCGGAATACTGATTTTGACATTATGGAATGGCATCCTTTCGGTGAACGCAGGTATTTTCTGGATGTTTGGCGCAGCCGTCTGCATCAGTGGCTATAATCTGCTGCAACGTTCCTTGTTGAAAAAATACTCTGCCTTACAATCAACAGCTTACAGCGTTTTGGCTGGAACCCTGTTTCTGCTGTGGTATTTACCGGATGCGGCGGTCCAATTCGGCAATGCCCCACTTCAGCAGTTGCTGGTGATGATTTTTCTGGGCGTATTCCCCAGTGCACTTGCGTATATGTTGTGGGCAAAAGCGCTGATGCTCGCACAAAAAACAAGCGAGGTAACGAATTACATGTTTGTTACGCCATTGCTGGCCGCTTTGATGGGCTTCCTCATAATGGGAGAGACCCCTGCATTGTCGACATGGTTGGGCGGCCTGATGATCTTTGCCGGCTTGTTGCTGTTCAAAAAAGCCAATGCATAATTACTTGCATCTGTACGCAAACGACAGTGTATCAAGCACTGGAAACTCCAAAAGAAAGCAGTCCGCCTTGAAGATGCGGACTGCTTTCTTTTGGAGTTTTTAGTTCAATTTCCGTGAAGCGGGTTCAAATTGTCCGTGATGTTGATATTTCCCTACCGAAATACCAACTATTCTTTAACATAGCCAGTAGCTAAATTACCTTCTTATTTCGTTTTCCAAAGAAATCTTAGCAATAAAATAGAAACGTATGAAATCTTTTCAAAATATTAATCAAGATAAGGTTGAATATGAATGAGGCGTCAAATTATCTTTGCTTTAATAAAATAGAGAAAGGGCTATCCAAAACCAGAATAGTATATTCTAGTTTGAGACAGCCTTTTCTTAACTGTAGTTCGTTATAATTTTAAAAGTAGTGCTACTTTTAAACAGTTCAGTTGGTTTTAATATGGTTGAACCAAAACCATCTTGATTCACCGCGTCGGGTAGAATTTGTGTTTCTAATGTCACCCCACCATGTTTGACTTGAAAGCTATCACGCATTTCTATTGGATACGTCACCATGTTACTCGTGTAAATCACTACTGCCGGTGCGTCTGTACTCATTTCTATTTTTATATTCCGTTGACTATTTTCCAGAACAACTTGGGGACTGTTCTGGATATTCTCGCTCAAAATAAAAGGATGATCATAGCCGTTTACCAAAGCGTTTTGTTCATAATTTGAGTTCAACCCTTGATTGATTGGTATACCTGCAGGATTTCGAAAATCAAAAGGTGTACCTGTTACATCTCGTAACTCCCCAGTTGGTATTAAAGTATCAGTTAAAACGCCAAATTTATCAGCTGCGATTGATAGGAAGTGGTTACCAATTTCGTCAGTCGTTTGCTGATTCAAATTAAAATAAACATGATTGGTAGGATTAAATAAAGTTGTTTTATCTGTTGTAGCTTGATACTCGATAATCCACTGATCATCATTGGTCAATGTATGACTTACTGTCATTTCTAAATTCCCAGGAAAACCATTATCCCAAGCCGGCGAGATAATACTAAAACGAAGTGTTACCCTCTTTTCTTGCTCCTCAATCACGGTTTGCCAAATCTGACTGTCAATACTATTTTCGCCACCATGCAAGCAATTTGTGTCATCGTTTTTACTGAGAGAATATATTTTTCCATCCATATGAAATGAGGCGTCAGAAACTCGACCTGCGACACGACCGATTGTGGCGCCTATATAACTGTCTTTTAAAGCGTATTCTTCCGCTGAATCGAAACCTAGTACGATATTTCGATGTTTTCCGTTCATATTTACAAATACATTGACAATTCGGGCCCCATAATCCGAAAATTCGAGTACTGTTCCTTGATCATTTTCAATTGAATACAAATAAGCACCATGTTGACCAAAGGGGGATTTTTTGACTCTCATTTTCAACCTCCAATCGCTAAACGTTCAGGAAAATACTGCAAATTAATCTTTTTAATTTTTTCTAACTCACATTTTGGTGTTCGATCATAGGATAAAAGACCATTTATTTCTTGTTCCACATCTGTCAACTGTGTATAACAAAATCCATAAAGGGCTTTTGATCCATAAATCGCCGACATAATTCTGCCGTATTCACTGACGAATTCATCAGCATTTCCCACCGTTGTATATCCCCAACCATTCTGTCCATCTACTTGATACCCAATTCCGCCAAATTCAGTCAATAAAATGGGCTCGCCTTGATACTGGAAACCATTGGCGTAAATATCCCATTTACCTGGTGGTTGATTAATCAAGTTGCTAACAGATTCCAGCGTCTCTGTAAATTGAGCGTACTTTTTTGTTTCCTCAACAGATCCATGATTATAGTTATGAATTGCGCAAATATCTGTCACTGTCATCTCCCAACCGTCATTGGAGATCACTAAACGAGATTTATCTAAAGAATGAATAAGATGATAGATTCCTTCTGAAAAGTGTTGTTGTTCTTTATTATTGTGAATAGCAGGGACCCCCCAGCTCTCATTTATTGGTACCCATGTCACTATTGAAGGATGATTGCGATCTCGTTCTATAATTTCAAACCATTCCATTGTTACCCGCTCAACAGTTTTCTCCGTGTAGAGTGGTGCAGAGGCACATTCACCCCATACTAAGAAACCTAATCGATCCGCCCAATATAAGAAACGAGGATCTTCGACTTTTTGATGTTTACGGCAACCATTAAAGCCCATTTCCTTCGCTAATTCAATATCCTTTTTAAAATCCTCATCACTTGGTGCTGTCAACAACCCTTCAGGCCAGTACCCTTGATCTAACACTAATCGTTGATAATAAGGATAATTATTGAGGAATGTCATACCCTTTTCTGTATGTATTTTTCTAAAACCAAAATAGCTCTCGACCTCATCCAAAACCGTACTATCAGAATTGGTTAATTTAAAGGTAACGTCAAATAAATTCGGGCATTCTGGGCTCCAAGTCCATCCCTCATCATGAAAGTTACTTCTGAAAATTTTGTTTTGGTACAGTTCTACGGAACGATTGACCTGAGTGCTCGTCACTTGCATCCAATCGGAAACAATGCACTGCCCCTGATAACTGATTTGATAACTAACCTGCTTTCCTACTGATTCTAGTGGGAGAGTTATACCAATATCCACTTGACCTCGGTCAACATCGGTATGAAAGTTCACACTAGTAATATGGCTCTCAGCAATTTCTTCTAGCCAGACCGTTTGCCAAATCCCTGTGGAATTCGTGTACCAAATCCCGCGAGATTCTTTCTCCCAAAACTGTTTCCCCCGAGGGATTGTTTCATCGGAATGAGGATCATAGGCTTTCACTACCAAAACTTGCTGTCCATCTGTTTTAAGATAGCGACTTATGTCGAAGGAAAATGAAGTATGCCCACCAACGTGTCCACCGACATAATGCCCGTTGAGATAGATATCGGATTGATAGTCCACCGCACCAAAATGAATAAGCACTTTTTTTTCACCTTGATAATGAAACTCTTTGCGATACCAGACAGTATCATGAACTTCTCGTTGATTTATTCGGCTAAGCTCTGATTGATAAACAAACGGAACAGTTATCTTTAGAGGTAGCTTAACATCTCCCTTGTCCCAACCTTCATTTAATCCATTATTTGAATCATCGAAGGCAAATTCCCATTCTCCATTTAAATTCACCCATTGCTTTCGCCGAAACTGAGGCCGTGGGTATTCATTTCGTTTTCCCATAATACTCTCCTACCTCGCTGCACTCTATAGAGCGCGACTATACTCATTTACTTTAATTTTTTTTATTGCGCTTCTTTTAGCAAGCAATGAAACAACACTACTGCTGGCCAAGACTAAACTAACGATATCCATCACGAATAATGAAAATACCGCAACAGTTAATAACCACATAATCCATTTTAAGGAGACTGTTTGATTTTTCAGATATCTCTTCGCAACAACAAGATTAAACAAACCCAAGCCGATTAGTATGGTTCCAAAAATACTAATAATGATGAAGGTACTGCTGAATAATGAATCCAGTTCTTTCGCATTCTGATAAGTTAAGTCTGATATTTGGCTAAACTGATGACGTTTAAACAATCCATAAAAAATAATTGTTATAATACCATCTAAGATTTGCCAAATCCCTAGTGCCATAACTAGTTTTCGTTCTATCGTCGGCCTCATTCGTTTACCCCTTTACTCCACTAGATAGTGACATAGACTCAAGGAAATATTTTTGTGCAAACAGATATAATAAAAATGTTGGTACGATTGCAACCAATGCCCCTGCCATCAGCAAGGTTGGTTGTGCTTGATACATTCCTTGCAGTAATTGTAAGCCTGGCGTAATTGGCATTTTGTCCATGTCGTTAAATACGATTGAAGGCCACAAGAAATCGTTCCATGAACCGGTGAAAGAAAATAGGGAAACCACCAGTAAGATCGGTTTGATGATAGGTAATATTACCTTAAAAAAAATTGTTAATTCACTTGCTCCATCTATTCGAGCTGCTTCGTCAAATTCTTTGGGGATCTTATCCATAAACTGCTTCACTAAAAATATGTTCATGACACCCGATGCACCAGGTACAATCATAGCTAACGGGGAATTTACCCAACCAAAAGTATCGACTATTTTGTACAATGGAATCAAATTTACAACACCTGGAAACATCATTGTCGCCATCAAGAATGCAAACAATTGATTTTTCCCTTTGAATTGTAAACGACTATACGCAAAAGCTGAAAATGAGACAACTACTAAAACCAATAAAGTATGACTAACCGAAATCACCATGGAATTTGTAAACCATTTGATCAGAGGTGTGCTGGCATTGTTAAATAGTAAGGTGGTGTAGTTTGTCATCACCCATTCAATCGGCAAAAAACGAAAACCGCCTGTCATAAATTCTATTTCTGACTTGAATGAAGTCACTGCGCCCCATAACAACGGTACAATCCATATAATTGCCATCAATAATAGAAATAGAAATGCAACCATTTGTGAATGGCTTATTCTTCGCTTACTTTTCATTATATTATGCCTCCTAATCTTTATTTCTTAGTAGCTTAAACTGCAAACCAGCGACAATCATTATACAAAATCCCAATAAGACAGCCATTGCTGAAGCGATTCCTGCAATTGATTGCCCTGATCCAAAAGCATTTTGTTGAATGTTCATTAGCAAAACTCGCGTCGAACTAGCTGGACCACCACCAGTTAACATCAAAGGTTGTCCATAAACGTTAAACTGCGCAATAGTTGTAATCACAATAGTGTACAAAAGCTGCCCTTTAATGCTCGGTAATGTAATTTTAAAAAACTTTTGAAAAGCTGAAGCCCCATCTATATCTGCCGCTTCATAGAAATCTTTTGAAATTCCGTTTAAAGCTGCTTGGTAAATAATCATATTCCCACCAATCGTCCACCAAACTGTGACTACAACGAGCGAAATCCAAGCATATGGTTGGGTTCCTGTCCAAACAACAGCAAGGTTAAGCAAGTTGTTAATCGGTCCGTATGTGACATTAAACATCAATGTCCAAATAATCACTACCGCGGAAATTGAAAATAACGACGGTAAATAAAACAACGATTGGAAAAGCTTCCCTAATTTTGGTTTCGCATTAAGCGCTGCAGCTAAAAGTAATGGTACGACAATGCAAAATGGCACTGAAAAAATAACGAATAAGAAAGTATTTTTTAAACCGTTATGAAATTGTTTATAAAAAGTAGAATCTTTTTGAAAGAGAATTTCTTGAAAGTTTTGTAGTCCGACAAAGGTTGGTGAGTTTACCAAATCCCAATCTGTCATCGAAATATAAATCCCAAAGATTACAGGGATTAAGAAAAAGATAACAAATATTAATAAATGTGGGGCCACAAATAACCAAGGTAATAATCGTTTGTTCAGTTTACTATGATTGGTAGAATCTGTTGTTTCCATACTTGCTTCCCCTTTTCTATTCCTTAACAAACAATTTCTTGGCACAAGTTAACTTGTGCCAAGAAATAACTTGCTTATTTTTCAGAAGAATCTTTCGCCACTTTATCCGCCACTTCTTTTTGCATATTTGTAACGGTATCTTTGACGGATACTTTATCAAAAACAACATCGAGAGCATTAGCATCAAGGAATTCTGAAACATAGCCGTTATACTTGTAATCAAATATTTTTAAAGTTGCCTGTTGTTCGGGTGTCGAAAGGTAGAATGACTGTGGCATTTTTAAATATTCTTCATCATCTAACAAACTTAGGGTTGCTGGATTTTGTCCTGCTTTTGCCCACTCAAGCGAATTATCACGTAACCAATCTATAAAAGCTAACACCCCTTTTGTTTTTTCCTCTGAGCGTTCTTCATTTTTAAACATAACAAATTGATGCGACGACGACCAGTTGACCACTTTTGTCAGATCATCAGATAATTGAGGTGAATTCGTAAATCCCCAATTGATTTTAGCGTCTTTAATGTTGTTTTGAATCCAGATTCCTTCTGGGAAGAACAACAATTTATTGCTAACAAATAGTTGTGTTGGATCTTCTCCATCTTTAGTCGTTAAGCCTTCTTTAGATAGTGAGCGCCATTTTTCAAACGTATCAATTGTAGCTTGATTATCAAGTGTTGGTTGGGTACCATCTGCACTGAGTTCCCCACCATTTTGTGCATAAAGTGAAAGGAAATTCGGTTTCATCCAGGTAATTGCAATTCCTCTAATATCATCTTTCTTGGCCGCTTTACTAGCTTCCTCAATTTCATCAAAGGTTAAAATGTTATCATCTAACGCGCTAGGTAAGTATTTTTCTAGTAAATCTTTATTGTAATATGTTCCCCAGCTGTGAATATCCAATGGCAAACTGTAGCGACTACCATCTTTTTCACCCAAATTCCAAGCTTCTGGCACATAATTTTCTGCTTTGATTTCCGGGAAATCTTTTAATAAGTCATCATAAGTGATTAACATATCATTGTCCTTATATTGGGTAATACGCTCAGCATGAACAATATTTAAATCTGGAATATTCTTACCAGAATTCACAACAGTTGGAATTTTTGTGTACATATCTCCTTCTTTTAAGGAAATATTTTTCACCTTAAATTCGGGATTTGTTTTATTATATTCATCAATCATTTTCTGCATATTAGAGCCATCTGCCCCAGTGAATGGATTCCAAAAAGTAATTACATTGGCATCGCTTGTACTTCCAGTATCAGCATTGCTATCCCCACAACCAGCTAATAACAATGACGTAAATGCAACTGACATTGCACCAATAAATAGTTTATTAATTTTCATAATACTTTCCTCCAAATTCTTTTTTAACGTAATAGTTACACAAAATTCTTTGAATTGGTTGTATTTCCTGGTAATATTTTCAATATATTTATTAACCAACCACTTACCTTAACCTCTTAGTTAATGTTATAATAACTACATCAATTGTTTCAATTTATGAAACTACTCTTAGGAGGCCATTATGGAATTAGATATCAGCAAAAACTCTTTAGCCGTTTACGAAGCATTATCAAGTGAAACCCGCCTCAATATTATTCAGTTTCTCGGTAAAGAAAAAAGAAATATCTCAGAAATTGCGACTGCGCTTGGCCTCAGTAATGCTATCATCACTCGTCACGTTCAAAAAATGGAAGCAGCAAACATTATAAAGTCTGAAAAAATTCCTGGAAAATCCGGCATTCAAAAATTAGTCTTTTTAGGTATTGACGACATTCATATTACCTTCCCAGAAAAAATCTATTATGCTTTCAACCTCCATGCTACCAACCTAAAATTGGGTCACTTCACCAATTTCGATGTTAGTCCTACATGCGGGCTAGCAACGACAACCTCGATTGTAGGTAAACCAGACGATCCTAAATATTTTATGGAAAGCGATCGTGTAAACGCCTCCCTTTTGTGGTTTTCTAAAGGTTTTGTTGAGTATAAAATTCCAAATCTATTACAGGAGAAACAACATGCAGAGATGCTAGAAATTAGCTTCGAAGTTTCTTCAGAGTTTCCGCTCTCCAACAATGTTTGGCCTAGCGATATCAGCATCTATGTTAACGATATTAAAATTGGGGTTTACACTGTTCCAGGAAATTTTTCAGATACTAGAGGGCGTTATACACCGACCTGGTGGAACAGCCACTTTAGCCAGTACGGCTTGTTGAAACACCTCCGAATCAATTCTTTAGATTCTGGAATGGATGGTGAACCTTTCTCAAAAATTACTATTAATGATCTAAAGTTAGATCGCAGTCCGTTTATTACCTTGAAGTTTGCTGTTGAACAACAATCTCAAAATGTGGGTGGATTGACCCTCTTTGGTAAAGGATTTGGAAATCATGACCAAGATATTAAAGTCAACCTTTATTATGTGGACAATTAAGCAAATTAATCCAACGCTTAATTGCAATATCAAATGCATAAAAAATTTTAAAAACCTTTATAGACAGCGAATTACTCAATAATCCAGTATTACCAATGGTTTGAAGCCTTTGTCGGCAGTGTGTATTTCGTCCCTCACCATTTTTCAGGTGAGTTGTTGGTGGTTCTGACCCAAGAGAATAGGTTGGCTGAGTCAAGAGAAGGAGCGAAGCGGCTCTTGACTCAGCTAAGCTGTTCTCTTATCCTATAAAACCAACAAAATACCTTAA
This sequence comes from Trichococcus sp. ES5, assembly GCF_900067165.1. Lineage (NCBI taxonomy): Bacteria > Bacillati > Bacillota > Bacilli > Lactobacillales > Carnobacteriaceae > Trichococcus > Trichococcus sp. ES5. The sequence goes on along the minus strand of NZ_FJND01000018.1, from coordinate 22,894 downwards.
GCTGCTTGTAACTTAGCTAACTCTTCCTGCAGGCGTTCTGCAGGTGTTGCATAGCCCATTATTTTTCTCGGTCTGTCGTTGATCGCATTAGTTACTGCGAGTAAATGTACATAAGACAATGGACGCAGAGTGACTCCCTTTGGGATAAATTCTCGGAGCATGCGGTTGTGCCTCTCGTTCGTTCCTTTCTCCCAAGAAGCATACGCATGAGTAAAGAAAACCTGAACATCTTCAGTAATGCCTTCGATAAGCGACAGACTTGAAAACTCAGATCCGTTATCAGTTGTTAGGGTCTTAAACTGTTCCAGTCCCTGTTTTCTCATCAAATCAAGAACACCTTTTTGAACCACTGTGGCACCTTTTCCCCAAACTTTCTTCGTTAGACAGTAGCGGGTTTTCCGTTCAACCATAGTGATGATGACAGGCTCATTTTTTATTTTCTTGCCTAATACTAAATCGACTTCCCAATGCCCAAAATCTTCTCTAGAGAGTATTTCTGGATCGCGTTCTTCGATACTGCGACCTAAGTGCTTAGCGTTATGACCTTTCGGTTCCGAAACGTTTTTCTTGCGTGGCCGCATCCGGGTCTTCATAGGTAAATCGATATTACGGATTGGGAGTACGGCAGCATTGATCAAGGCGTAAACTGTTTTCGTGCATGGTACGCGTTCGTCAGGGTGCGATTTTCTGTAAGAGTGTACAAAAGTATCCACACTATGAATCCGTAACCCCTTCATGGGTGCTAGATTTTCAGGTAAGGCAGCAAGGAAAGCTTCAGAATATTTATGATGATTCCGCGCATGCGAGTTCTCACGATTTTCTTTGTAAACCCGAGCGCCTGAGGCGGCAATATACTGCTCGTAATAATTGTGTTGATAGTCAAGTTGGCGCGTTCTGCCGCGTTTCAATTCACGAGAAACAGTCGATTGGCTGACTCCTAATTCACGCGCCATCTCCGCTTGTTTATAGGTGCCGATTTTAGCCATCTGTTCCAGCTTTCCCCGTTGAATATCAGTAAGGTGTGTGAAGGTGCGGTTTTCTATGATACAATTATTATTAGTCATGTAGATACCCCTTATACTTTTGGTTTGGTCGCTAACAAGTATATCGTATCTACATGATTTTTTCGTTTATTTCCTTATGCATTTCATTTTACAATTTACCAAATTAATCCAACAAGCACCGCTCATCCTTGCTCAATGCAAGGATGAGTTTTTTTAATACAATCTTCTTAGATTAATTCTTGCAACTTCTGCTAATTCAACTTTGGCACTTCGGTCGGGTGTCAACAAACCATTCACTTCCTGTTCAACATCAGTCAGTTGGGTATAACAATAACCTGAAACATAATCAAGATTCTGAATTTCTTGATGAATCGCATCAAAACGTCGCATAAATTCCTCTTTGCTAGTTACTTTATTACCATATCCCCAACCTTCTTTACTATTAAAAGCAATACCTCCGAATTCTGATATGATGATAGGTTGCCCTTTATAATGATAATTTTTGGCAAAAGTATAAAATTCTTTGTTAAACATCAGTTGATTAGCCATAATCTTTTCTTTATCTTGATAACGCTGTTTAAACAATTCCAAAACTTCTTCGTAATCATGGAGCGTAATAATATCTGAAATCGTATGAACCCACCCATCGTTCGTAATAACTGGTCGTGTTGAATCAATGGCTTTTGTTAAATAATAAATGCTTTCAGTAAATTTTTGTTGTTTCTCATCATTGTAGATGTCCGTGATTCCCCAAGACTCATTAAAGGGTACCCACGTAATAATTGAAGGATGATTATAGTTTTGTTTAACAATCTTTAACCATTCTTCCGTAAACATCTCAATGGCCATATCATTGAATTCATATGTCGCAGCCATTTCGGACCATACTAACAATCCATGTTTATCACACAAATACAAAAAGCGTTCATCTTCTGTCTTTTGATGTTTTCTGACACCGTTATAGCCCATTTCTTTAATTCGTTTAACATCAATTTCTAAAGCTTCAAATGATGGTGGAGTTAATCCTGATTCTGCCCAGTACCCTTGATCTAAGATTAATCGTTGGTATAAACCATGACCGTTTAACAATACGTTTGATCCTTCAATTGTGATTGAACGCATTCCAAAATAACTATCCACACGATCAACAAGTTCTTCGTTAATCGACAGTTCTAAAGAGAGATCATAAAGATTTGGGGTTGTTGGTGACCATAATTGTAAGCCCCATCCTGAGTTTTCTGGATCCATCACCGAGAGGTTTAACAAACTCAGCTCTTGTCCTAGATAGTGCGTTGATTGACTGATTTTTTTACCTTCAAATGAAATCATTGCTGTTAATTGGTAGCTTTTATGTCGATCATATTTATTCAATTGAACCTCACAAGCTAATCGTTGTTGACCAACTTCTGGAGTTAATTTAATATGGGTGATGTGATTATTTGAAACTTCTTCTAGCCAAACAGATTTCCAAATACCAGTTGTTTGAACATACCAACACCCAAAATTATCCTTCAACCACCTTTGTTTCCCTCGCGGTTGTGAACATAACATTGAGTCTTCTATTCGAACAACCAATGTGTTCTTTTGTTGATGCCCCTGTAAATGAAAACTAAAGCGTGTGTAGCCACCGCTGTGTTCACCAACTTTTTCACCATTAAGCCATACTTGAGTGTAATAGTCAGCTCCTTCAAAATGAAGTAAATAGTTAGTTCCTTCGCTTAAATCAATTTCTTTTTGATACCAAACAACCGATTCAAAAACTTCTTGGTTAACACCACTTAACTTAGTTTCATAGGTAAAAGGTACTCTAATTGTTGCCGTATCTTTCAAATCCTTATACCACTTTTCACTCAGACCTACATCTTCACTATCAAACCTAAACTTCCAGTTACCATCTAAAAGCATCCAATCTTTCCGAGTCATTTGCGGACGCGGATGTAAACTGCCTTCCATTTCCATCTAGCCCCTCCTTGTTTAACTTATTGGTAAACCAAATCGCGATTCAACTTTCAAAGAAATGTTATTACATCTCTTTACAAGAAAGATACACCAACAAAAACGATATGTCAAGCGCTTTCAAGGTATTAACCGTGTGGTTAACCCCCTGGTAAAACAAGATGTTTCACACCTTGTTTGTTTAACCGATAAGTAAAGCAAACAAGCTGTGTTTTAAATAAAAGTCGCTTTTACCAGTCTTCAATATTCTCTATCACCCTTTTTTGCATTATGCATGTCGTGCCAAAAAGCACAGAAATTAATCTGTGCTTTTTCTGATGCAAGTATTTGTCATTGTCCCGCGAACGCGCCTATTGGAGTTTCAAAGCTCTTAAAGCGTCGTAACGATCGGCCCTTCTTTTGTGACAATAATCGTATGTTCGTATTGGGCGACCATGCTTTCTTCTGTAAAGAAGGTCCAGTCGTCATCTTCAACTTGGAAAACTTCCTCTTCGAATGTTGAAATGAAGGGCTCGAAGGCGATGACCATGCCCTCTTTCAGAATTTCGTCATCCCAGCGCGAGTAGTAATTGAAGATATGATCCGGTGCTTCGTGGATTGCGCGTCCGACACCGTGTCCGGTCAGGTTTTTGATGACCGTCAAGCCATGGCGTTTCGCCACGTTATGCACCGTTTTTCCGAGATTGCTTGTTTTTGCGCCCGGCTTTACTTTCACAAGTCCCGCGTCGAATGCTTCTTTGGCAACATCACATATTTTCTGCAGAACGACATCGCCCTGCCCAACTACAAAGGAAATGCCGGTGTCCGCAAAATACCCGTTTTTGGAGCCCGAAACATCGATATTCACAAGGTCCCCTTCCTCAATGATCCGATCGCTCGGAATCCCGTGCGCCACTTCTTCATTCACGCTGATGCACGTATATCCAGGGAAATCGTATTCCCCTTTTGGTGCCGATTGCGCTCCTGCTTTTTCAAAAAGCTCCTTCGCGATATCATCAAGCTCTTTAGTGGTGATGCCGGGTTTTGTGGCTTTCACCATTTCATCCCGGATTGCTCCGCAAATGCCGCCAATTTCTTTTAATCCGTTAAAATCCTCTTCCGTCTTTGCAATCATTTTGTATCCTCACTTCTTACAGCATTTTTGATTATCATTCCAGTTAGATTCTATCACAAACGGAAGGGATATTTCTTCAGCGATACCAAATAAAGCTATCTCTTTTTGGATGGCAAAAATTTTTTAACAATCCATTTTGCACTGAAAAATCCGATCGCCAACGAGCCGAGTAATAGCAGCAGCGAAGGGAGTAACTTATTGAGTCCCTCGCCATAGAAGTAATCGTGAAAAATCTGCATGCCTGCGAATATTATCGCGGCGGAAATGACACTGCCAACCACGTAATAGATAACCGTAGTCAAGGAGCTGTTCCTAGGGTGCACCTGCTCATCGGGATTGTTCATGCTCCCTCCCGAATGCGTGAGGTTCGGGCCATCAAACTTATTGTTTGCACCCTGACCGATATTGACTCTGGAATAGATGGAACTGTCCACGTTGCTTTTGTCGTCGTACTTTTTCTGATTATCTCGCGTACTCATTCCTGCACCTGCTTTCTCTTAAATACAACGGTCCCGTTTTAGAGATCCGTTTGCTTCAAATTCATAAGGCTATTGCGTACTCTGGCAATAAGGGCAGTGGTTACAAAAAGAATAACACCAACCTTGTTGAACAGCAGAAACACATGGAAAATAGCTCCAAAAGAGCCGGTCTTATGATAGCCACTCAGTAACAGCAATGGAAAAACCGTAACCAGCATCGTCAAGTAATGAACCATAATCTGCTTGCGGAAGCTCCACTGTTTTAACTCGTATATGATGCTTGCCAGTCCCAAGAACAAGGCCATGAATCCATAAAAAAGAAAAACCTTTGCATCGGCTGCTCTTCCCTGAAAATTATTCCATGCATACATTGACAGCATAACAGCAAAGGGAAGAGTTCCCCTGACCAATCCTTTCAAGAAAAGCTTCATTTTTATCCCCTTTCGCAAGTACCCCTTGAATCAATTCACTACTATGAAAAATATCGGGATCCAGAATAGTGTCGTTATGATGATGGCTCCGATCAAAGCTACCAAAACCAGCCGTGCTTGCTGCACATTTTGTGTTGCTTTGACTTTTTTATAAAGAAAAAAGAGCAGACCGACTATGACCAGCAAAAAAATACCATAAATCAAAAAGCCTGCGGGTTGATTAGTGGCTGACATAATAGTTCATCTCCTCTTGTATCATCCTTGATTTTGAGTATTCCGTGTTTCTATGCTGCTCTCAATCTTACTTTTGGCAAAAAGCAGCAAAAACAGGACCAGCAGAACTATTGCATTCAGGAGCAAGCCTATATGAGAAGGCAGGATATTAACGAGTATGGCCAGCACGACCAAGTTGAAAACATCTATAATCAGAGAAACCAATTTTTTCTCAGTCGCTTTTCTGCTGTAGACAAACAATAAAGCACTGCCAAGCCCGATCACGAACCACCAGAACAAAGGGACGTTTGGGTATTGGACTGCTCCAATTAGCGCTGTGCACGCGAATACGTAAGCGAAAAGATTGGATTTATTAGTAATCATGATATACCTTCTTTCTCGCTATGTATAAATACGTTTTTTTATTAACATTTTTTATGATACTATTGTAACAAATATTTTATTTTTTATATAGAAGGAAAATATTTCTCCAATGTAAAGCAGAAGTTGCTAGCAATTTAAGTGGTTTCTTTATTACTATGGACATAGGCAAAGAACCAATAAAAAGAAACGAGAGAGGATTACAATGAGTACAGGGAGTATTTTAAAAATCCAGCGGCAAGAACGCGGTATTTCGCAATTGCAACTTGCCGAGCAATTGCATGTTAGCCGACAATCCATATCAAGCTGGGAAAATGATCGGGCTTATCCCTCTTTAGACAATTTAATTGCTTTATCTGAACTTTATCGTATTTCGATTGATGACTTGCTCAAGGATAATGAGGAACTGCGACAAAAAATCGAGAGAAATCAAAATCGAATTCAGCAATATGATGAGCATCTTATGGAAATAGATACCTCCATTTCAGATATCCAGAAGGGGGCTTTTGACTATGAAAAGAAAGACGAATTCCTTTTTTGTTTAACTCTCATCTGCTTGGGAATTTTGCTGCTACCTTTGGGTCCGGTAATCCCGATAAGCTACTTTATAGTTAAGAGAAATAGCAAAAAAGGAGGGAATGAAGAACTCGATGAAAAATAGAATTGATAGCGGATGGGTCTACGCGGTTATTGCTCTGAATATTTTACTATTCTATTATCTTTTTGCTAAGACCGGAAACGCCATTTTCCTGATTTTATTTTTTGTAGAATGGATTGGGTTTACGGTATATGGATTCATTTTAATTCTTAAACCTTTACTTACCTCCCACAAAAAAAATCGACACGGAAAATAAAAACTTCTACAAATTCGGAGGCGTATCTGAATTTGTAGAAGTTTTTATGGTAAATCTCTTTACCGGATAATTAGAATACCAAAGTCATAATAGCTGCAGTTACAATATTAGCCACACTGTGGCTCATCCCCACATCTCTGCATGCTTGATATACTGCATCTTGAATGGTTCCAGTGGCGTTCTCTATAAAATTTAATAACGTTTCTAACCCCATGTATGCAGCAATGAACTTCTTCACTGACAGTGGTAGCTTGTCATAGCCCGCCCGAATGATTTTAACAGCCCAAGTGAATTTCCCACGTTGCACTTGCTGTATTATACTGTTTTGGTAAGCAATTTATGCTTTACATTACCTCTCAATAACTTTACATAGATCCCTTTACATGAATCTCTCCTGCCAGAGCAGTCATGCTCTGACCTTCTTTCGGGACAAACAGTATGTTCCTATTGGATGAAAGAACCCGCTTATGATACTCTATTTCTTTTTTAAGAAATAGCGGATGATCCAACCTAGAATTGCGATAAGAGCTAGTGCGCTTACTAACGTCCACCCAGCATCGAAAACTTCAATCATGGCCCTTACTCCTCTCTGAAAATAATTTTATCAGTCGAATAAATCGTCCCTTCAGAAACGTATCCCATTATCCAATCATCAACTTTAAAAGAATAGTCATAACAATAATCTAAGGGGCTCTCCTTAACAGTAAAGTAAATTACATAGCCGCTTCGGGCACTCTTGTAATCTTTCCGAATTTTCTGTATCTGAATATCTTCTTCCGCAATCCCTTCTTTTCCCTCCAGCAACTCATAGAGATTTTGTTGCGCGATATAGCTTTTCAAAGGAAATTCATAAACATAGACTCCCGTTATCAATAAACTCAGGACTCCGAGTGCAACCCATCCAGTTTTTAGCTTTTTGATGTCAATCCTCTCCTTTGCATAGGTGTTGCTGCTCTGATGCATTCAGTATTCATTCAGCATCCATTCGCATCAACCAAAAAACATCATACATATTGGAGCAATAGCGTTGCGAATAGGACGACCGCTGTAAAAACATAGAGATTCCAGCGCCGGTCCTTGTCCCTTTTCGATTCCTCAACGCCGAGTACGCTCATGAGCAGTCCCAAAAAGAATAAAGCGATGTTCTGGTAAGTAAAATCTTTTGTCCACAAGCTATACACACTCAGGATAAGCACCACTGCGCCAAAAGTGATCTTCAAAATTTTTGTGTTTTGCATACAGTTCTCCTCTGTGAGTCCTGTACCCTTCCAGCGCACAGGACTCCATAAAATATTTTATTGCTGCTCTGCCTTCTTCTCGATATAAACGTTCCGGACAACAACCAAAAGAAATAGAAAGGTCAAAAAAAGGATTACTTCAACTATGGAAGTCGGCCAAATTCCAGGAATCCATCTGACTATCAACATGAGAATCATATAGAAGAGTACTGATTTATTATTTTTTGATTTATACTCCGGAATTTTACGTTTGACTGCATACGCCACTAAGTAGGAAATTATTACTCCTGATACAATCAAAATCAAAAACAGGATAGAGCGTTCTCTTTCCCGTTATCAAAGTTCAAAAAAGTGTTGCATACCAAACTTATAAGAATCAGCCCGATATAGCTGATGAAATCATTAATCAACGCAATCCGATCCATTTTAGCCACCATTCCTCTCCTTTGGTGAAAATTGCAGAACTTAATTTTTACCGAGAACTACTTCTACTTGCTCCCTGACTTCGAGAGAATCTTTTTCGTATACAAATTCAACGTAACTTGTTTTTCCCACCTCAATCTGCTCACTTTTCAGCACAGGACCAATTAATTCCCCCTCAAGCGGCGATGTCCTAGTGTCGAGGACGCCATACTGATTTTCTCCAACATTAAGGGAGTAAATCAGATTCTTCTTGCTATCATAGATTCTTATGCCTGCACCACTGACCACTTCCGCTTCGTTTTCCAATGTTTCAATTCCCTGACTGCTCCCCATGGATAAATCCAGGGGGTTCCAAGGGCTGTTGGGACGTCACGGACCGTACTGGCGATATTTCCAAAAAAGTGGAGATGTCGTTTTTCTATTTCCGTTCTATTCCCAAAAGCCCTTAGACTTTCTCAACAAGGCGCCCGATGGTACCATTCGCGTTGAAGGCTCACAGCTGAACCTTTTGGTTGCTATTTACATTTGTTAAGCTAATTGAAAATCTCGCAGTCCGAAATTGCAGGACTGGTGTCCGGTTGATTGGCAGAGCGTCTGGATGCAGGTGTCGTGGTGCGCCATGAAGGTATCAAACGTCGCGCTACATTTTGTGCGGTCAGTCTCGTTGCGTGTCGGTTGGCTGTTTTTCAGGAGGAATGCACTGTACAGATCCCGTTGGACAAGCTGTCCGCCAACAAAGGTCGTACGTTCATCACGTGTCTTTTTGATATACGTATCGTTTACGTGGTTATACTGGCTGGCACGAAATTTAAAAGTATCCACCTCGTACAGCGCACCCCCTTCTTGGGGTGCTTTTTGCTTCACGATGGCGATCAACATGGCCGGCGCATGATAGCCGATGGACTTGCCATAGCGTTTCTTGCGGTTGAACCGCCCGTTCTTGTTGACGGTCGTTTCTTTAGCCCGCTTCATCAATGCACGGAAATCCATGTCCTCCACATAAACCTGATTACCCAGTGCCAGGATGGCATTGGCGGTTTTGTTGTGGGCTTCTTTTAATGCCACCGCCCGACGGCGGTAGAGGTCCTTCAAGCGAAACATTATTTTCATGTAGTTCTTGCTCCGTACCCAAGTCAACTTGACACCCTGCTTGACGGTGCCGTCGACATTAAAGTTGGCGGGGTTGGTTGCGCGGCGACTCCGGTCCAGTTTTCGTTGCAAAAGATGAATTGAATGGTCATAGGACGCTCCTTCTGGAAACAATTCCTTCAAGATGACGCCGTCATCACCTGCCACCGCCACCGTAGAGGTGCCGATGTCAATGCCCACTTCCGCATTCGGAGCGGGTTGCCGGCGGGGCATACCTGTATTATTATTGCGTTTCACTGGCGGGAGGCCTTCCAACACAAGTTGCAGGAAGTACTGATTGCCGCCCTTGAACACTTTGCGTATGATGCGGCAGTATTTCACCCGGTGCAAGGAAAGGGATTCCTGAACAAATAAATCGTTGGCACGGATAGTGACGGGCAGAACCAGCCCGTTCCACTCCAAACGGTCGCCTTTGAAGCGCATGCCCGTAGCGTTCGACTTGCCCTCCAACGATTCCAGCTGGCCGAACTTTTTGAAACGTACCTTTTTGCCTTTGCCATGTAGAAGGGAGGACACACTTGTCCAGACCGTAGAAGCGATTTTTTGTGCGGTGAAGCTGTCGATATGCTTCTTGTACGCCTCGCGCATCCGTCCGATGTAGGCATGCAAAGCGTATTCCGTCATACCGAAGGTCTTTTGGATCGTTTGCAATTCCTTGTTGCACGCCGTCACACGATTCTTGTCGTTTGCTTTGATGGACAAGCGGCGTTCTGCCAGCACGTCTCGGTATCTACGGTTCTTATACAACTCTGTTAGCTGCGTCCGCGCATGGTACAAGACCTTGTTATAAATTTTTTCAGCAATTTTGAAACGCTTATCCAGCACTGCTTGTTCATTTTGATGTGTAACAAGTCCCAGCTCTACGACGAATGAAGCTGTTTTGCTTTTAGCCATACGTGTTCCTCCTTTCTTGATGATTGCTTTGCATTTACTGGCGTTGTGAGGTCTTTTGGCTTTGGATGTATTGCTGAATCATTTCAAGCGGTGCCCCACCCACTGTGGAAACGAAATAGCTATTCGACCAAAGAGTGGGTAGCTTCGTCGTCAGTTCCTTAAACTCCTGTCTCAGCACGCGGGAAGAAACTCCCTTGATGCGTTTGACTGCTTTGTGAACCCCGAATTGCGGGTCTATTTCCAATAGGAGGTGAAGGTGGTCTGGCATGATCTCCATTTCCTGAATTTCGACGGATAGACCGGTGCACGTTTCTACAATGAGCTCCTTTAAGCGTGCCGCTACTGGTCCGACAAGGACCTTTCGCCGATATTTTGGACACCAGACAACATGGTAGGTACAAGAATAAGTGATGTTATGATTTGATTTATATTTTTTATTTTCCATATATTGATTATACAGCGAATTCCCACATAATACACCTAAGTGCACGTCTTATATCCCCATAGCTAAAGCAAGGGGCTTTACGACGCTCTTTCGGTCATCTTGACGATCACAGGCTGGACTCCAGCAAGACACTTTCAGCAAAGATAATTGATACTGTTTTTATGTCGCTGTTCAGTCTTGCTTATGTTTCGTATGTGTTGAATTTGTTTATGCTGTATATCCAAACGCTCTGATCCTCTTATCAAACAACTACGCTATCGCCTAGAGAGGCGGTAGTATTCTGACGGAAAATGATGAAATAAAAAAACTCCTTAAGCAATACTAAAAAAGATAGAAACTTATTTTTTATAAGTAAGTTTCTATCTTTCGTAGTGCGTCCAAGCAGACCATATGATGACTTCTTTTGCGTCATTATCAACCGAGTACACTACCCGATGCTGGATATTTAAACGTCGTGAATATTTATCTTTCAAATTTCCGATTAACTTCTCATACGGAGGAGGATTTTGAAACGGGTCCTCTTTTAAGACTTCCATTATATCTTTAAATTTTTGATCTAAATGAGCAGACTTTAAATTTTTAAGGTCTTTCATAGTTGATTTTGCTAATTTTATAGAGTATCCCAATCGATACCCTCCAGTGCGACAAATTCATTTTCTTGTTCACGCTGGTGAATGATATCCGTTACGCCATAAGATTGAAGATACAAGGTTTCTTGAATAGCGTCCCAGTCTTTTTTACTGACTATAACCGCTTCACTGTCATCATTTTTACCCGAAATGTAAACGGGTTCGTTAGTTTTATTAACGTCCTTCAATAATTGATAAAAGATTTTTCTGGCTTGACTAGGGTTTACGATCGGCATCAGCTATTCCCCCTTTTCGTTTCTTTTATTATAACGTACTTATTCGAGTACGTCAAAACGATGTACGTGTATGAAATTGAATGTAATCACGCATTTAATCAATTGAAGAAGCACAAAACTCTTTAAGCTACTCCAGCTCTTATTGCGTTTTGGCAGGAAATAAGAAACCAGGTAAACTTCCTTTATTGGGAAATTCCCCTGGTTTTTCATAGTCCATTTTTTGTTATTCCCTAAAATTTCTTTTCTTGTTCGCTTTACAAAAACAAACACACGTTCGTATAATAGGGACATAGAGATTGGAGACGATTTTTATGTATGAAACGGAATTGATTTTTGATTATGCGAAGGAACCCAGTCGCGATATCCTTTGCATCGACTGCAAATCCTTCTATGCGAGCGTGGAATGCGTGCGGCGCGGGCTGCATCCGCTCGAAACAAAGTTGGTTGTCATGAGCTATCCCTCAGCCGACCCGAAAGAGCGCGGCAGCGGATTGATCTTGGCTTCCTCCCCGGCCGCCAAGAAGGCTTACGGGATCTCGAACATCAGCCGGGCCAGGGACTTGCCCTTCCCCTATCCGCCGGGACTGGTGATTGCGGCGCCGCAGATGCGGTTGTATATGCAGAAAAATACCGAAATCAACAACATTTACAAGAAGTACGCGGATGAAGCCAACCACCATGTCTATTCGGTTGACGAAAGTTTCGTCGACATCACCGGCGCCCAGAAACTTTTCGGCAAAAGCTCGGCTTACGAAATGGCCAAACTCATCCAGGCGGACGTATTGCAGACGACCGGCATCTACACAACGATCGGCATCGGCGATAACCCGCTCTTGGCCAAACTGGCGCTCGATAATGCCGCCAAGCATCAGCCGGATATGATTGCGGAATGGCGTTATCCGGATATCCCCGAAACCGTTTGGAAAATCCCGGATATGACCGATTTTTGGGGCATCGGCAAACGTACCAAGCTGCGACTCAATCGGTTGGGCATCTTTTCGATCTACGACTTGGCGCACACCAATTACTATTACTTGAAGAGCCAGCTCGGCGTCATGGGCGCGCAGCTTTACGCCCACAGTTGGGGCATCGACCGCAGCTTTCTGGGCGAAAAAGTCAAAGTCAGCTCGAAATCCATCGGCAATTCACAGGTGCTCAACAAGGATTACGTGGTCCGATCGGAAATCGAAATCGTCTTGATCGAAATGGCCGACCAGGTGGCGACACGTCTGCGTAAATCCGGCGCCAAGACCCAGCTTGTGAGTCTAAGCATCGGCTACAGCATCAACTACATCGATCAGCTGGGCCGGACCGGCTTCCACCAGCAGCTGAAAATCCCGCCCACCAACGCATCCAGTGAGTTGGTTACACATATCCTGATGATTTTTGACCAGCATTACAAAGACCAGTCGATCCGGAACGTCGGCGTGGGTGCCGGAAATCTGATCTACACGGATTTTCTGCAGCTGGACCTGTTTCAGGAGCCTGATGAACAAGTAAACGAGCAAAAGAAGGATCTGATTGTCGATTCGATCCGCAAAAAATACGGATTCCGCTCACTCGTGCGGGCAGTCAGCCTATTGGAAGGCGGCCGTGCAATTGCGCGTAGCTCATTGGTAGGAGGACACGCGGGCGGCATGGCCGGATTGGAGGAAGGTGAGGAAAATGCTGAAAGAACCAAGAAAACGGACGGATAAGGTGTTTGAGGACTACAACGACTACCATGACCGCGGCATGATCAAATGGGTAACGGCCTACGCGATGGATGAACTTGTGAAGTCCATCTCTGCAGGAAAAGCGGAAGCCGTGAAGGACATCCCGATCCTCCCGCAGATGAGCCCTGCCGAAATCGATGAAACCTTGGCGGAGGCCTTGAAAAAAAATCACCGTCTCTCGGTCCAACTGAACCAAAAGGATCGCTTCGGGCGCCAAACTGAGTCCATTGAAGGCTTTTTTAAAGGCTATTGCGGCGAGGATGAGATCCTGATCGGCGAAGCATGGGTTCCGCTCGAACTCATCCGCAATGTGCACATTTTGCACAAAGAAAAATGGTCCCGAGTGGCGGTATTCAGACAAAATCAGGACTGATTATACAGAACCTTGCTCACAGGACGATTGTTGTCTTTTTTGAAAGGAAGGCTTATACTCAAGAAGAAAGAGAACGCTTTCTTTTCTCTTGAGAAGGGGGATATCGTCATGACTTACATCATCCAGACCAGCGTCCATTCCATTGAGGAATGCAAACGTGCTGTAGAGGAACTGCATAAAAAAGGCTATACGAAAGAGCAGATCACATTGGTGACGAACAATGCCTACCAGGAAGCCATCTTGGAGAATTGGGACCTTCGCGGCGCGGACGGCGCGATTTTTTCCAGCCATTCGTTGCTGGAAAAGGTCAACAATCTGTTCAACCTGAAGCAATACGAACATTTCCAGGAAAAGACCGGGACTTTCCCCGGAGGTACGGACTTTCTTGCCGACCGCATCGCCGCCATCGAGAGCGGCAGCATCGCCATCATCACAAAAGAAGCGGACGAGTAACGTTTTCCTGATCGACTCATCAAACAGCTCTGTAACCCATAGAAAATGAAAGGACTGATGTGATATGCCAAAATTTGTGGCAGGTTCTTACCCGACCGTTGAAGCTGTGGAGGCAACCATTAAAACACTCCTCGAAAAAGGGCACAAACAAACCGATCTCCTGTTGGTCACCAACGCTTCGGACAAAAAAGAGCGGCTGACAAAAGAAACCGGCATTGAAGTCATCACCGAAACCGGACAGGATGAGAACTTCGATTGGAAGGAACTCGCCCCGCGCTACCCGTCTTTCGATGAGGAAGCCATTTTCGAGCCATCCCCTCAGCATCCTTATCCGCAGCTGACACCGGAACAGGAAGAAGAGCAAGAACGCAAGATGCAAGGATACTTCTCCGAATTGGAGGAAGGGAATATATTGATCATCGTCAGCGAGGGCTGAAAATTACCAGATAATGAAAAGGTTCAGGATACTTAAAACACGTATCCTGGACCTTTTCGCAGCTTCTTTAATCATGCTGGCCTTTACCTTGCTGACGGATGACCTCGCGATTTCTATGGTCATTGCCGCTATAGCCTTTCCGGCAATACGCGCTCTGATCAAAAATTATCGCAAAAGGAAATGACAACTTACATATGCTCCTCAGCATCCAATAGCCACATCGTCACCACTACCGCGTCCCCGCCACCCTTACCGATTGATTTACGGATTTTGGCATTGACGGACATGATCGCATTTTTATCCCGCAGCGGCATCAGGTTCATCACTCCAAAGTCATAGCCGTCGATGGTGCCTCTGACTTTGATGCTTCCCCAAGGTCCACTGATTTGTTTTGTGTCCGGGACTTCAATATGATAGGTCCACGCACCTTTGCCGGATACATATTTGAGTTCCAGTTCTTTGTTGTCCACTATTTTCTCTTCCAAAGTCTTTTTTCCCCTTCCATTATGAGCGGTGAAGATTGAACGGAATTTCGAAATGATTCGATTCAAAAAAGAAGCAGGAGAACCGAAAAAACGGTTTTTCCTGCTTCTTTATATAAGTTATATTAACTTACAGCACATGGCGATACCTACTTATAGCTGCTTCCTTCCGGATCTGACTCAATTCATAAGATCGCCATTGCCATAAGGCCTTTTGGCATTTCTTATCATACCATAGCCAAAAATAAAAAGCTAGCCTTTATTTTCTTCCTGCATGTGTTCGCGGAGATGCTTGCGGCTGTTTTCCTTACGTTCTTTGCGCAGCGCCCGGAAAAAATCCTGCAGCAGCATCCGGCATTCTTCCTCCAGCACACCTCGTTCGACCTCGCTCTGATGGTTAAAACGTTCATCCTGGAGCAGGTTCATCAGCGTACCAGCCGTCCCGCCTTTCAGGTCGGATGCACCATAATAGACTTTCTTGATCCGCGA
The DNA here is from genome assembly GCF_900067165.1 of Trichococcus sp. ES5. Taxonomy (NCBI): domain Bacteria; kingdom Bacillati; phylum Bacillota; class Bacilli; order Lactobacillales; family Carnobacteriaceae; genus Trichococcus; species Trichococcus sp. ES5. The sequence goes on along the minus strand of NZ_FJND01000018.1, from coordinate 7,500 downwards.
CAACAGGATCGCGCCGCAGCACATCGGGCAAGGCTCCAAGGTCACATAGAGCTCCGCTTCCTCGAGCCGCCAATTCTTCTTGAATGCATTGGCCTCTCTGATTGCCGTCATTTCCGCATGAGTCGTCGCATCATTCGTCACTTCGCGTTCATTGTGCCCGCGCCCGATGATTTCACCTTTCCAGACGATCACCGCTCCGATCGGCACTTCCCCGATGGCCGCAGCCTTTTCCGCCTCCTTGATGGCTTCCCGCATATACTGTTCCTTCAACTCATCCATCTTCCACTACCTCGTCCCTTATGCTTCTTCAATCTCAGTAAGTGACATTTCACTTGCTTGTTTTTTCTTCAATAAGGCCTCATGCATCATAATCATAACAAATAAGATGACGCCCAGATAGAGGGAGAACAAAGAAACAGTGATATGGTCGGCGATCAGGCCGAATACGGGCGGCATCACCAAAATCCCCACATAAGCAGCTGCCATCTGCACACCGATGATTGCCTGTGAGCGATCGGCACCGAACAATTCAGGGGTGGAATGGATGATGCACGGATAAATAGGCGCACAACCCAGTCCGACTAGCACAAGACCCAGCAACGCAGTCGTTTCGCCGAATGGCAGCATCAAGGCAGACACACCTGCCGCTATCAACACTTGCCCCAGACGAATCATATCGGCGTCATTGAACTTCATGGTCAAAAACCCGCTGATTGCCCGCCCGACGGTAATTCCGATAAAGAACAAACTCGCAAAACCAGCAGCCGTTTCTACGGATAACCCTCTATGTAGGACAAGATAGCTGCTTGCCCAAAGCGCTGCCGTCTGCTCCAAGGCACAATAGCAGAAGAAAGTGATCATGATCTCTTTCGCTCCAGGGATCCTGATGATCTGCTGCAAAGAGAGGGCCTTCCCATACGTTCCTTGTTCCTTGTCTTCCTTTTCAGAAAAATCCGCACGCTTCTTTCCCCAAAGCGGCAAGCTGAACAAGAGCACGGCTGTCAAGGCGACTTGAACAAGAGCGATATAATTGTAGCCCATGTTCCAACGATTTCCACCGTTCAAAGCGTACGCCAACACATACGGTCCCAGCGACGCACCGACTCCCCACATACAGTGAAGCCAGCTCATGTGCCGGCTGGAATAATGCAAAGCGACATAATTATTCAGTGACGCATCCACTCCGCCTGCACCAAGCCCATACGGAATGGCCCATAAACAAAGCGACCAAAAGGACTGACTCATCGAGAATCCAAACAAAGCAGTCGCGGTCAAAGCGACACTCACAGCAGTTACTTTGCCTGTCCCGAACCTGCGCGTAAGGCGGTCACTTTGCAAGCTGGACACAATGGTTCCCACCGCGATGATCATTGAAATACCACCTGCATAAGAAACCGGCACACCGAATTCCCTGTACATCGTCGGCCAAGCGGAACCCAACAATGCATCAGGCAAGCCTAAACTGATAAAAGCAAGATAAATGATTGCCAAAAGTAAACTGAACATCTTTTTGTGTAGCCTCCTTGTCTCTTTGATTCCAATCTCCATTTTACCTTAAAAGAAAATAATTAGACATTATCTTTACATTGAAAATCCCTCATTGTCTGACGATGGCCAGTTTCCTATTTTTTTCGCGCAAATAAGCGATAATAGTGCTAAAATAGATAAAAAGGCCTTGCAAACGACAGGCTATCCCGAAAAATGAGGTGACGGTTTGAATCAAAACGAACTCCAACAATTATTCCCGGAAGCAAAAATCACAACTGCGCCTAGTCTCGGGCCAGCTTACTTCACCCTGCCTTTCCAGAGCCGTTGGGTACATATCCCAGAACACACGCTGAATGGCCGCGAAAAAGCACTTTTGAAGCAATTGCTGCTCAACGAGGACCAGACATCCGAAATTCCGCAAAATCCTTGGGCACAGTTTTTGTTGGGCCATAAAACCGACATACCCTCTGGACTAGCGCAGACCCAAGTGCTCCAGTTCAGCCTTTCCTATCGGGAAGAGGATGCGGGTTCTTTCGATCAAGCACTGTGGCTCGATGCTTTCAGCCAGACATTGCCACTTGTCCGCGATTGCTTCTTTTTGAATAGCAAAAGCGGCGTATTCATCCTCGACAGCCCGGAGCCTTACTGCATCGATGGCGAACTGGCGGCGGTGCTCGATATTCTGGATGACGACTTCAGCCTGCGCACAACCCTTTACCTCGGCCAAAGGTGGTCTGTCGATGCCCGCTTGCCGCTCCTTTTCGAAGAGGAGAGGAAAATCTTTGCGGCCAGCCGAACAATCGCTAAAGGCAACAAGATCACAACGCTTGCCGCAATCGCGCTCCCTTACTTCATCTCGGAATCAGGAAGCCAAAACCCAGTACTGCAAGCCTTGCAGACCACGATCGGATCCAGCGACAGCACTGACGAACTGATCACAGCCATGTGGCGGAACCAAGGAAACCTGTCGAAAGCGGCTGCTGACCTTTACCTACACCGCAATACGCTTCAGTATCGGATTGATCGCTTTTTCGATGCGACCGGCTTGTCCTTGAAGAACATGGATGACCTGGCCTTGGCATATCTCGCCATTACTGCGGTCGCGGGGATACCCAACAACTAAAAAACGGCTATCCCACATCGGGACAGCCGTTTTTCCTTTTTAAAGCACGTTACTTGCCGGAAAAATGTCGATTAGATCTCCATGGAGAAGCGACTAGGATACCGTGGCTCCGGTCGTCCGATTCTTCCTATTTATCGGACATCTGTCAGAATACCGCACAAAAAAAAGGATTGTCTGCAGATGAGACAATCCTTGCTTCAACATTCTTATCTATGCAACTTATCGCCTACGCTGTCTTTTACATCGCCGGCCTTGTCCTTAAAATCAGAGAATAGGTCCATTGCTGACTCTTTCCAATCGCCTGCTCTGTCGACAACGCGCAAGAATCCATCGATTTCATCATCCGTCAAATCCTCGATTGCCTTCAAAAACTTTTGGCTGCCCTTGAGATGGTCCTTCACAAAATTTTTCATGCGCTGACGGTTCAAGTAGGAGCCGATTTTGTCCACTGCTTCTTCCTCATATGCCAAAGCTGCTGCAATTGCCGCAATCGCTGCTGTAGCACCCAAACCGATCAACAATGCTTTTTTAGAATTCTTCATCTTGTTTGTTCCCTCCTCTAACTTCTGTACCTGTATTTTAGCACAAACGGTAGCGATAGCCGAACAATAACCCTGCCTGCCAAATGTGGACACGCCACTTTTAGGAATTTACGGGAATTTTTTTGTCTTTGTTTTCCTGCTTAGCAGGCTTCACGGCAATCCGGATCGTGCCTTTTTGGGCGCCGATCGTAACGGTGTCGCCGAATTTGATCAAGCCGCTCAGCATTTCTTCACTCAACTTATCTTCGATCTCTTTTTGGATCGCGCGTCTGATCGGACGTGCACCATATTCCGGATCGAATCCAGCTTTTGCGATGACATCGATGGCTGCAGGCGTGATGCGCACATGGATATCGAGATCCTTCAGACGTTTCACGATGCTGTTCGCCATCAATTTAACGATTTCATGCAATTCGTCCTTCTCCAATGAGTGGAAGACGATCGTTTCGTCGATACGGTTCAGGAACTCCGGACGGAAACTGTTCTTCAATTCTTCACGGATACGTTTCTCCATCGCCTTATAGTCATGCTTGAGGTTCTTCGCCGCGAATCCGACTGACTTCTCATCACGTAAAGCTGTTGCCCCTAAATTGGAGGTCATAATCAAGATCGTATTGCGGAAATCAACTTTCCGACCTTTTGAATCAGTCAGATGACCGTCATCGAGCACTTGCAGGAGGATGTTGAAGACGTCCGGGTGGGCTTTTTCCACCTCATCGAGAAGAATGACCGAGTACGGTTTTTGACGGATTTTCTCTGTCAATTGACCGCCTTCATCATAGCCGACATAGCCGGGTGGGGAGCCGATCAGACGACTTGTGCTGTATTTTTCCATGTATTCGGACATATCCAAACGAACCAAGGAGTCTTCTGTCCCGAACATTGCTTCCGCCAACGTTTTCGCAAGCTCTGTTTTGCCGACTCCAGTAGGGCCCAGGAACAGGAAGGAACCGATTGGACGGTTTGGATCCTTCAAACCGGAACGTGCGCGTCTGATGGCGCGAGCCACCGCACTGACCGCCTCGGATTGCCCAATGACGCGTTCATGCAACACTTTTTCCAGCCTCATCAAACGATCGCTTTCCTTCTGCTCCATCTGGTTGACAGGAATCCCGGTCCACAAAGCCACGACTTCAGCTACATCATTTTCGGTTACTTTCAGGTCGTAGTGCGTGATTGTTTGGGCTTGTTGTTCCACCATTTTTTGGAATTTCTGCTTCTTCGTCATTTCACGTTTGCGGATGCGGGCAGCTTTATCAAAATCCTGGTTCAGGATCGCTTCTTCTTTGTCTTTCGACAACTTCGCAATTTCCATCTCCAGTTTTCCGATCGGTGTATCCCCGTGTGTGACATCCAAACGGACTTTCGCGGCCGATTCATCAATCAGATCAATCGCTTTATCCGGCAATCGTCTGGAAGTGATGTAGCGCACCGATAGCTGGACCGCTGCTTTCAAGGCCTCATCCGTGATTTCCACGCCATGGTGCTCCTCATAACGGGAACGCAAGCCACGCATGATTTCAACCGATTCCTCAGGTGTAGGCTCATCGATATGGATAGGTGCGAAACGTCTTTCCAGCGCCGCATCCTTTTCGATATATTTTTGGTACTCATCTAGGGTGGTGGCACCGATCGTCTGCAATTCGCCCCTTGCCAATGCCGGTTTCAGGATGTTGGAAGCATCGATCGCCCCTTCCGCTCCGCCTGCACCGATCAAGGTGTGCAACTCATCGATGAAGAGGATGACATTGCCATCATTATAGATTTCATCAATAATTTTTTTCATTCTTTCCTCGAATTCACCGCGGTATTTCGTACCCGCTACCAGCGAACCCATATCCAACATCATGATGCGCTTGTTTGCCAATGTGTCCGGAACATCGCCGGCTACGATTTTCTGTGCCAAACCTTCCACGATGGCGGTCTTGCCGACTCCTGGTTCCCCTACCAAAACAGGATTATTCTTCGTTCTGCGGGAAACGATTTGCATGATACGACGGACTTCCTTGTCACGTCCAACGATCGGATCCATCCGGTTTTCACGCGCCAATTCAGTCAGATTGCGGGCCAAGGAATCCAACGTCGGCGTTCCTTCTTCCACTTTATCCGTCTTTTTGGCTGAACGCATATCCGGTTTGGTTGGTTGTTTGATGCCCAGTTTCTCATAGAGAGACTTACGCAACAAATTCGGATCGATCTGCAGATTTTTGATGATTTTGACTGCAAGAATTTCTTCTTTCAATAAGCCCAACAAAAGGTGTTCGGTTCCTACCAAGGGAACTCCTAATTTGTGTGCTTCGTTTGTCGCATACATAATGACTTTTTTGGCCCGAGGAGAAAATGGCAACGGTGCATTGAAGTCTTCCGCATTCATTTGACCGAAACCGGTCAGATGAACAATCTCTTCGCGGACTCCTTCCTCATCAATATCGTAGCCACGCAACACTTTTCCGGCAATGCCTTCTTGTTCCCGGACTAATCCGAGAAGCATATGTTCCGTTCCGATGGATTGATGCTTAAATTTGTGCGCTTCTTCTGTTGCCAACAACAGTACTTGGCTGGCTTTTTCTGTAAATAATTCATCCATTTTTAACGCCTCCTCTACGGGCTATCTATTCAAAGCGCAGACTGTTCAAGAAATTCCTCAACAGCAAGGCTCGTATTCTTTCTTCATGTTCGCCTGTGTATGGGGCAAGTGACTTATCCAATACCGACAACATCAGGTTTCCTTCACGTTTCGTGATGATCCCGCGACTGTATAGATTTTGGGTTACCGCAAACGCATCTTTCTGGGTGATGCTTTCGCCTACTATAGCGATAAGTTTATCCAACAATTCTACTTGATCGAGGATCTTCACTTTCATGATGCGTATATAACCGCCCCCGCCGCGTTTGCTTTCGACCGCGTAGCCTTGCTGTTCCGTAAAACGGGTATTGATGACATAGTTGATTTGTGAAGGTACGCAATTGAAACGATCCGCCATTTCATTCCTTCTGATTTCAATCTGCTCTTCTGCATTCAGAATTTTTTTGATGTATGCTTCGATGATATCTGACATATTCTGACCATGCATGGAATGGACGCCTCCCTTCCCCTGACTAATTTTGACTATTATATATTTATATTATGCTATTCCTACATAACTGTCAAATGGAAAGAGCTATCCGAGGGCTTTTACAGCAAATTATTCAAGAGAGCTTTGAAGCTCATCCGTACTGCTCTGCAGACCCCTTATAACAGCATATTTCACTAACATCTTCGACAAGATTACCGAAGAATGTTACTCATTATATACTGAAAGGTGAAAAACGGCAATATTTCTATCTGAAAAGCTGACAGGGGTTGGTTAATACAAAAATAGACGCAGAAATCATCGGAATGATTTCTGCGTCTATTTTTATTTATCGGGAAGACAGGATTCGAACCTGCGACCCCTTGGTCCCAAACCAAGTGCTCTACCAAGCTGAGCTACTTCCCGGTGATCATTTTGTAAAAAATGCACCCAACAGGAGTCGAACCTGTAACCGCTTGATTCGTAGTCAAGTACTCTATCCAATTGAGCTATGGGTGCTTCATGAATGATGATAAACTTCATTAAAATAAAAAAAAGCGGAAGACGGGGTTCGAACCCGCGACCCCCACCTTGGCAAGGTGATGTTCTACCACTGAACTACTTCCGCGTTTTTGAATGCCGGCTAAAGGACTTGAACCCTCGACCCTCTGATTACAAATCAGATGCTCTACCAACTGAGCTAAGCCGGCGTTTCAATATATTTAATTATTCTATCATTGTCGCAAGAATGATGAATGAGTTATGCAGGGCTCGAACCTGCGACCCTCTGATTAAAAGTCAGATGCTCTACCAACTGAGCTAATAACTCATGGATGGAGGTTGACGGGATCGAACCGCCGACATCCTGCTTGTAAGGCAGACGCTCTCCCAGCTGAGCTAAACCTCCAAAATATAAATGCGCGGCAACGTCCTAGTCTCACAAAGGGAAACCCTTCACTACAATCGGCGCTAAGAAGCTTAACTTCTGTGTTCGAGATGGGAACAGGTGTGACCTTCTTGCCATCGTCACCGCACATTTTTAATTAGAGAACGTTGTTCTCTCAAAACTGAATCTACAAAAGTAAAGGGATTCCGAAAACACCGCTTGAGTTTTCTTCTTTTTAAAAATTGGTTAAGTCCTCGACCGATTAGTATTGGTCCGCTCCATACATCGCTGTACTTCCACTCCCAACCTATCTACCTGATCATCTCTCAGGGGTCTTACTCACTTAAAGTGATGGGAAATCTCATCTTGAGGGGGGCTTCACGCTTAGATGCTTTCAGCGTTTATCCC